>JBGPGG010000011.1:0-43294 GCA_041483715.1 Thermoanaerobaculia bacterium | reverse complement strand
GGGCGCGGAGCGTCGTGCGGGCGCGCGGCGGCTGGCCGCTCCAGAAGTCGGTGAGCACGCCTTCGACGACGGCGGCCTGCCGCGAGGGCGCCGGGGCCAGGCGAAACGCCGCGCGCGCCGCCTCCGCGCGGACCGCGATGCACGTGCGGCCCAGCAGGAATCCCGCCGCCAGCCAGAGCGCGACGAACGCCAGCCGGAATGCGGCGCGCCGCCTCCCGAGCCGATCGAGCACCGCGAGGGAGACCGCGGAGACCGCCAGCAGCGCGGCCGCGCCGGCAGTCGCGCCGACGGACCAGGCGCCCAGGAAGATCCCGGCCGTAAGACAGATCGCCGCTCGGGCCGCCGGCGCCTCGCCTTCGGCGAGGACCGGCCGGATCACGCCGCTCGCTCGAGAGCGACCAGCGCCTCGACCCGGTGGGTGAAGGCGAAGAGGTCGTACAGCTTCGCGTGACGGATCCGGAAGCCTTCCGAGAGGATGGCCGGCAGATCGCGTGCGAGCGTCGCCGGATCGCAGGACACGTAGAGAAGGAGCGCTTCGCTACGCCGCGCGAGGTCCCGGGCAAGCTCCGCGCCGAGCCCGGCGCGCGGCGGGTCCGCGACGACGCAGGCAAAGCGCCGGTGATCCTCCTCCAGGAACCGGGCGATCGAGGCGGCCTCGATCTCCCAGCGGTCACCGTCCGGCCACCGTTCCTTCGTCCGTCGTGCGTCCGCGACCGCTTCGGTGTCGCCCTCGACGGAGAGGACGCGATGCCCGGACGCCGCCAGCGCGCCTGCGAACAGGCCAACGCCTCCGAAGGCGTCGAGGGCCACTCCCGGCTCCGATCCGGCCGCCGCAGCCGCGACGTCTGCGAAGAGCTCCGGGACGAGGAACCGGTTGCCCTGAAAAAAGCTGTCGACCGAGACGTCAAACGCGCGGCCGCCGACGGCGAGATCGAGAGAACGCGAACCCCGCTCGAGCAGCTTCCTCCCGTCCTCGGACCGAACGCGAACGCCCTGGAACATCTCCGAAAGGTCGAGCCCGAGCTGCGCCGCCCGGGCCGGATCGCCCGAGACGGTCGCTCGAATGAGGCGGCGGGCGCCGCCGAAGTCCTCGAGCGTGGCAATCTCGGACACGGCCGCCCCGCTCGACGCGATGGCCTCGCCCGCCCCCGGCAGGAGCGCGCGGGTGTCCGGGGCGATCGCTTCGCAAGCGGCAGCGGAAACGACCCGGTGCGTCCCTGGGGCGAAGTAGCCGGGCTCACCCCCCGCGACGTGGAGGCGCGTGCGGAGCCGGTACCCCGGAGCCGACGCCACCACCCGCAGTTCGCCGAACTGGGCCGGATCGAGCTTGCCGATCCGCGCCATGGTCTCGAGGAAAAGCTCGCGCTTGGCCGAGCGCGCGGCCGCCGGCGCGAAGTGGGCCCAGTCGCAGCCGGCACAGCCCGCATGGGGACCGACCACCCGATCGGGCGAAGGCTCGATCACGGCCCGGAGGCTCCCCCGCCAGAATCTTTTTCTCACCTCATACAGTGTTGTCGCGACGAGCTCGCCGGGAAGCGCCCCGTCCACGAATCCCACCGCCTCCGAGGTGCGGGCAATGCCTTCCCCGGTCGGGGCGAGCTTTTCGATGCGGACCTGTCGCGAGGGGCTGTTTGTTTCAGGTTTCATGTTTCAGGTTTCAAGACTCATCAGTCCGGGGGATCCTGAAACCCGGAACCTGAAACCTGAACCTCTCACAAGAGGCTCAACCGCGGCAACTCGAGCTTTTCCCGGACGCCGCGGCGGGTCAGCGCTTTGGTCGTCTTTTCGAGCGTGGCCGGATCCATCCGGGCGGCGGCGCCGGAAAGCTGGGCGGCGACTTCGCGGTCGAGCTCGGAGCGCTCCTGCTCGGGCAGGGCGCCGTAAAGTTCCTTTGCCAGTTTCCTGTCGAGCCGAGCGAGCGAGCCTTCGATCTCCTCGGCCGTCCTGGCCGAGGCCTGCAGGCGGGCGAGCGCGGCGAGCGCCGACGCGAGCGGGCCGGCCAGATCCGGGCGGCGTGCGCGGGACTCTTCGAGCTTGCGCGCGAGGCCCTCGAGGGCCGCCTTCGCATCGATCTCCCCGGCCCCTCCGGAGGCACCCTTCCCGCGCGAGGTCTCCGCGCGGCGCTCCCAGGCTCCGAGCACGGCGTCCCGGCAGTACGAGAGCGAGTTGACCCGGCCGACCGCCTTGCGCTCTTCGCGGCGAGTGAAGGCCTCGTCGATTCCGGCCTCGACGGCCTCGAGCGGCACGCCGAGCGCGCGCCACTCCCTGAGCAACGCGAAGTCCGACGGCGAAAGCAGAAACGGAGTGCCGCGCCGCTGGATGAACGCGGCCTCGGCAGCCTCGTAGTAGACCCTATCCTCCCCGGTTGCGCTCATCGATGAGACGCAGGCCTTTCAGCGTCAGGAGCGGATCGATCTGCTCGATCTTCTTGGACCCGCCCCCGAAGAGCTCCGCCAGTCCCCCAGTCGCGATGACGCGCGGCCGCGCGGCGATTTCCTCCGCGATGCGATCGATCATCCCGTCCACGAGCGAGAGGTATCCGAAGTACAGCCCCGACTGGATCGAGCTCGCCGTGGTCTTGCCGACGACCCGCTCCGGGCGCCGGATCTCGACGCGCCACAGGCGCGCGGCCTTCTCGAACAGGGCCTCGGCGGAGATGGCGATGCCCGGCACGATCACGCCGCCGGCGTACTCGCCCCGGGCCGTGACGACGTCGAAGGTCGTCGCCGTGCCAAAGTCCACGACGATGCAGGGCCCCCCCACCGCGTCGAGCGCCGCGACCGCGTTGACGATCCGGTCCGCCCCGACCTCCTGCGGCACCTCGTAGAGGATCGGCATTCCCGTCTTGATCCCCGGCTCGACGAAGACCGGCTCGCGGCCGAGCACCTGTCGCAGCGCCTGCTTCAACGAGAACTTCAGCGACGGCACGACGCTCGCCACGATGACGCGCACCGGGCCCGGCTTGCCGTCGGCGGCGGCGAGCCCCGCGGAGAAGGGCCCGTCCGCGAGCAGCCCCCGCACCGACAGCGCGATCTCGTCCGCCGTCGCCTCGCTGCGCGTCGTCAGCCTCCAATGGCGCACGAGCTCCGTCCCGAGCCAGAGGCCGAGGACGGTGTTCGTGTTTCCGACGTCGACGGCGAGGAGGGCCTCGCCTCCCGTGGGCGTGCTCACCATGCCGCCACCTCCCCGGAGGCGACGGTCGTCTCCCCCGCATCCGTCTCGAGGCGCAGGAAGCCGGAGCGGTCGAGCCCCACGTACTCGCCCGTGATCTCCTCGCCATTGCGCCGGACGGTGAGCCGGTCTCCCGGGCGGTGCGTCGCGACGAGCTCCCAGGCGCGGACCTCCTCGTCCCAGCGGGGCGCGGCGAGCTCGCGATCGAACCGGTCGAGCAGCGCCTGCAGGAGCGGCGCGAGCGCGAGGGACTTCCCCGTCTCCTTTTCCAGGGTCGTGGCGTTGGCCACGCCGAGACCCGAGGAAGCGCCCCGCACGTTGACGCCGACTCCGATCGCCACGCAGGTGTCGTCGCCCTGCGTGCGCGACTCCGCGATCACGCCGGCGAGCTTGCGCCGCCCGACGTACAGGTCGTTCGGCCACTTGAGCTCGATCGCGGCGCCGGTCTCTCCGACGAGCACCTCGCGCGTCCAGCGCGCCGCGGCAAGGGGCACGATCGAGAGCGGCTCGGATTCCCCGGCGCGCCGGACGAGCGTCAGGTAGAGGCCCTGTCCGGCCGGGGCTTCCCACCGGCGCTCGTTTCTTCCGTAGGCGCCCGGCTGGGCCTCCGCCGCCAGGACGGTCGTGCGGATGCCCTGCCCCTCGTCGAAGTAGAGCTCGATCAACTCGCGCGCAAGCGCATTCGACGACGGGATCGCGTGGAAGCAGACGCAGTTCTCCAGCATCTGCCAGCGGTCCGGATCGAGCCAACCTCCGGCGTACGCGATCACGAAGGCGCGCCCCCGAGGGCCGCGCGCTTCTCCTGGAGTTCCCGCAGCCGCTGCCGGTTCTTTTCGACGACGGCAGCCGGCGCCTTCTCGACGAACGAGGTCTTGCCCAACTTGGCCTCGATCTCGGCGATCTCCGCGTCCACCGCCGCGAGCTCCTTCGCGATGCGCGCGCCCGCTGCGGGCGGGGCTCCTTGCGGTAGACCCAGGCCGAGCGCCAGCCCGGCCACGACGTCCTGGAACTGTCCGGGGGCCGCCGGCCCGAACGCGAGCTCCGCGAGGCGCCCGAGATGGACCAGCAGCGGCGAGAGCGTCTCGAGCGCCGGCAGCAGGGCCCCGGGCGACTCCCGATCGATCGAGAGCGCCACGGGCGCGGCCGGAGAGGCGCCGCGCTCCGAGCGGAAGTTGCGCACGCGCGTGACGATCGCCCGCAGCGCCTCGACCGCCGATTCGGCCTCCGCGTCCTTCCACTCGCCGGTCCCCTCGGGATACGGCGCGACGATGAGCGTGCCCGGCCGGCCGGTCAACTTCTCCCAGATCTCCTCGGTCAGGAACGGCATGAACGGATGAAGCAGCGAGAGGGCGCCCTCGAGGCAACGCCGCAGCACGCCCCGCGCCGACTCCGCGGCGCCGCCGTCCGCATCCTGCCCCGCCAGCACCGGCTTGACCATCTCGAGGTACCCGTCGCAGAGCTCGTGCCACAGGAAACCGTAGATGGCGCCCGCCGCCTCGTCGAACCGGAAGCCCTCGAGGTGCCGGTTCACGTCGGAGGCCGTCGCGTCGAGCCGGGAAAGAATCCAGCGGTCCGGAAGCGACAGCGCGCGGCCGCGCAGGTCCTGCGGCGCGCTCCGGCCTTCGAGAGACCCGAGCGTGAAGCGCGCCGCGTTCCAGAGCTTCGTCGCGAAATTCCGGGACCCGGCCATGCGCCCGCGCTCGACCGAAACCGTCGGTCCCGAGGAGGCCGCGGACGCGAGCGTGAAACGCACGGCGTCGGCGCCGAACTCCTGGATCGCTTCGAGCGGGTCGATTACGTTGCCCTTCGTCTTCGACATCTTCTCGCCGCCCACGCGCACGAGCCCGTGCAGGTGGACGGTATGGAAGGGCGCCTTCCCGGTGAAGCGCAGGCCGGCCATGATCATGCGCGCAACCCAGAACAAGAGGATGTCGTACCCGGTGACGAGGACGTCGGTCGGATAGAAGTCCGCGAGATCCGGCGTCTTTTCGGGCCACCCGAAGACGGAGAACGGCCAGAGCTGCGAGGAGAACCACGTGTCGAGCACGTCCGGGTCCTGCTCGAGCTTGCTCGACCCGCAGGTCCCGCAGGCGGAAGGGTCCTCGTCCGCGACGGTGACGTGCCCGTTCTCGCAGGTGAACGCCGGGATGCGGTGCCCCCACCAGAGCTGCCGAGAGATGCACCAGTCGTGGATGTTGCGCATCCACTCGAAGTACGTCTTGGCCCAGGCCTCCGGGACAAAGCGCACCGTGCCGTCCTCGACCGCCCGGATCGCGGGCTCGGCCAGCGGCTGGATCTTCACGAACCATTGCGTCGAGAGGTAGGGCTCGATCACCGTGTCGCAGCGCTGGCAATGGCCGACGTTGTGCACGTGCTTCTCGATCCCAACGAGCCGCCCCTCCTCCTCGAGCCGCGCCACGACGCGCTTGCGCGCCTCGAACCGGTCGAGGCCCGCGTACTCTCCCGCCTCGGCGGTCATCTTGCCATTGGGCCCGATGACGACCACGGCAGACAGACCGTGGCGCTGGCCCGACGCAAAGTCGTTCGCGTCGTGCGCGGGCGTGACCTTGACGATGCCGGTGCCGAACTCGCGGTCGACGAGGATCGAATCCTCGATGATGGGAATCTCGCGGCCCATGATCGGCAGGATCGCCTTCTTCCCCTTGAGGGCCGCCGTGCGGAAGTCCTCGGGGTGGATCGCGAGGGCCGTGTCGCCGAGCATCGTCTCGGGGCGCGTGGTCGCGACGACGGCGCCGGCCGCCATCCCCGACACGTCGTAGCGGATCTTGAAGATCGCGCCCTCGGTCTCGCGGTGCACGACCTCGAGGTCGGACACGGCCGTTTCGCAGCGCGGGCACCAGTTCACCACGTACCGGCCGCGGTAGATCAGGCCGTCGCGGTAGAGCCGCACGAACGCGTGCCGCACCGCGCGCGACAGGTCCTCGTCCATCGTGAAGCGCAGACGGCTCCAGTCGAGCGAGCAGCCGAGCCGGCGCAGCTGGCCGAGGATCATGTCGCCGGATTCCCGACGCCACTCCCAGACGCGCTCGATGAACTTCTCGCGGCCGAGATCGCGTAGCCGGATTCCGTCCTTCGCGAGCTGGCGCTCGACGACCAGCTGCGTGGCGATGCCCGCGTGGTCGGTCCCCGGCACCCAGAGGACGCGGTGGCCGCGCATCCTCTTCCAGCGCGCCAGAATGTCCTCGATCGTCCGCCCGTAGGCGTGCCCGATGTGCAGCCGGCCCGTGACGTTCGGCGGCGGAATCACCATGACGAAGCGCGGCGAGCCGGGCCGGCCTCCGGGCTGGAAGCGGCCATTCTTCTCCCAGAGGGAGTACCAGCGCTCCTCGAAATGTGCCGGGTCGAAGGTCTTCTCCAGGGCCTTCGCCGGATCGGCCGCGAAATCCATCACGGTTCTTTCGGACATGAAAAAAGGGCTCTTCGGAGCCCTTTCATATATCAGAAGGCGGGACGTTTTCTATTCGACGCCCGACTCGAGCTCCCTGATGCGCCGCTTGATGACGATCTCCGCGACGTCCGGGATCACTTCCCACGCGATCTCGCGCACGATCCGCTCGGAGAGCCGCTCGACGAGGCGCGAGGCAAGACGATCGATCTCGTCGTCGGACAGTCCGCCTTCGGGCCTCGAAACCGAGGAAAGCATCTCCTTGAGTTGCCCGATCGACGTGTTCTGCGCGAGCACCTCGATCTCCGACGGGACGGCGCTCGCTCCCTCCGCGGGAGAGGGCGGCGCGGCGGGCTCCGCCGGCGCGGCGAAGAGCGCGCGCGACTCGGAAATCGCGATCTCGGCGGTCCGCTCTTCGGGCGCGCGGGGCGCGGTCGGGTCGGTATCGCGATCGGCCGGCACGTCCGTCAGGCGCCCGAGCGCCGCGAACTCGGCGGCGAGCGGAATCTGCTGGGTCGGCGCCTCGTCGGCGCGTATCGTCGGGGCGCTGCCAACCGGGGGCGTGAAACCCGAGGGAGCGGGCTCGGCAGGACGCCGGACGCCGGAATCGTCGGCGCCGAACGGAATGGGCGCAAGCTCCGGCTCCTGCGCGCGCGGCACCCAGAACGGCGCGGGCGCCGGAGGCGTGGGCGTACCCGCGACCTCCCGCTCCTCGTGCAGCCATCCTGCGGCCGGGGCGTTGGCGGGGTACGACTCCTCGGGGCCCGGCTCGACGTCGCCGGGTACGGAGGCGGGTCCCGAGCCCGCCTCCTCTCCGTATTCGAATTCCGGGTGCGCTTTCTCGAAGGCAACGATGGCCGACTCGACGTCGACCTGCCCGTACTCCTCTTCGAAGAGATCGGGACCGCCTGCCACCTGGGCCGGCGTGCGGATGGACCCGGTGAAGTCCTCGGGCGAGAAGCCGGCCTCCGCGGAGGGCGGCGGCGCAGGCGACGCGGCGGGCGCCGGAGGCGCGGGCACAGCGGCCGAGATCGTCATCACCGGAATCGCCATGGTCGCCGTCGTCGGAACCTCGCCCGCCGGCCGCGCGAGGAGCGCCTCGACCTGCCGCAAGAGCTGCTGGGAGTCGAACGGCTTCGAGACGATGGCGTCGCAGCCGAGCCGGTCCGCGCGGTCCCGGTCGAATGGCTCGAAGGTCCCCGACAGGAGCACGACCGGCATCCGGGCCGTGGCCGGGTTCGCCTTGATCGCCTCGCAGACCTCGTAGCCGTTCTTTTCGGGCATGACCACGTCGGCGAGGATCAGGTCGGGCATCTCTCCCGCGGCGATCCGGTCGAGGGCGCGTTGCCCGTTCGACACGCAGACGAGCTCGTACTCGCTATCGGAGAAAGTCAACTCCACGACCTTCTGAATCGTGAGGCTGTCATCAGCGAGAAGGATCTTCTTTGCCACGTTAACCTTCAGTAGGACAGGAGGTTATACGCCGACGCGCGATCTGTCAACCCGATGCCCCCCAAACGGCGGACAGATAGCGTCCCGGCGGCCGGTGTCCGAGGCTCTGCGCGAGCAGGCGCGACGCTTCGACCACGCGCGCGAGTGTCACGCCCGTGTGAATCCCGAGGCCCTCGAGCAGATACAGCAGATCTTCGGTGGCCAGATTGCCCGATGCACCCGGCGCGTACGGGCAGCCGCCGAGCCCGCCGGCGGAGGCATCGTACGTCGTCACACCGCACTGGAGGCCGGCGAAGACGTTGGCGAGCGCGGTCCCGCGCGTGTCGTGAAAGTGGAGGGCCAGCACGCCGCGAGTCACGCCCGATTCGTAGAGCGCCTCGATCACGTCGTAGACGTCGGACGGCGTGGCGACGCCGATCGTGTCGCCGATCGAGATCTCGTCGACGGAAAGATCGAGCAACTTGTGCACGACCTCGCGGACCGCCTCCGGGGCGATGTCCCCCTCGTAGGGGCAGCCGAACGCCGTCGACACGTAGGCCCGGACGCGGACCCTTTCCTCTTTCGCGCGCGCGATCACCGGCCGGAACCTCTCGATCGACTCGTCCACGCCCGCGTTGATGTTCTTCCGGTTGAAGGTCTCCGATGCCGCCGTGAAAACAGCGATCTCGCGCACGCCCGCTCTCAGCGCGCGCTCGAGACCCTTCTCGTTCGGCACGAGCGCGGGATACCGCACGCCGCTGGCCAGATGGATGCGGCGGTAGAGCTCCTCCGTGTCGGCGAGCTGCGGCACGACCTTCGGCGAAACGAAGGAGCCGACCTCGATCGCGGGCAAGCCGGCCTCGGTCAGGCGATCGACGAAGTCCGCGCGCACCTCGAGTGAGAGCGTCTCGGCCTCGTTCTGCAGCCCGTCGCGCGGGCCGACTTCGTAGACCGTGACCCGCTCCGGCAGGTGGGGGCGAAGGATGGCGTGTTCTTCCCAGGGTTCCATCTCTTCCATTATCCGCCTGGCGCCCGGCTACCGATCTCGGCCAGCTCCACGCCGGCGTCGACCAGGTCCCCCTCTTTGACGAGCAGCCGTTTCAGGATTCCGTCCTTCGGGGCCCGGATCGCATGCTCCATCTTCATGGCCTCGAGGACGATGAGGACCATGCCCCGCTCGATCGGGTCGCCCACGGCGGCCGCGACCTTGCGGACCCTCCCGGGCATCGGGGCGAGCAGATCGCCCCCGTGCTCGTCGCCGGAACCGGATCGCGAGGCGCGCACGCGTTCGAACGAATGGGTCGCCCCGTCGCACCAGACGAAAATGCGGTCTCCCGCGGCTGCCGTGACGATGCGCGGGGAACTCCCGATCCGCCGGGCATCCTCGTCGAGCCGGATGTCCCTGGTCTCACCGCGGTGGCGCAGACGAACGGACTTCACGCCCCGGCCCTCCAGCCCGCGAGGCCCTCCCACGGATCCGGGCCCGAGGACACAACGGCCACCGCGCCTGCCGCCGGAGTCTGCGGCCCGGAGGCGGCAAGAGCCGCCGCGATCCATGCAGCATCGGGTGGCTCGGGGGCAGCGGCGCCGGGCGGCAGCCGTCCGACGAGTCCCGTGTCGTAGTTGCCCGAGGCGAATTCCGGCGAATCGAGGACCGCTCGTAGCAACGGCATGTTGGTCTCGACGCCGAGGACGATCCACTCCGAAAGCGCCCGGCGCCCGCGCCGGATCGCGGCGTCGCGGTCCGGTCCCCACACGATCAGCTTTGCGAGCAGGGGGTCGAACTCGACGCCCACCTCACTCCCCAACGCGATGCCCGCGTCGATGCGGACGCCCAGTCCTCCCGGCTCGCGATAGACGAGGATCCGGCCGGTGCGCGGAAGAAAGTCCACCGGGTCCTCCGCGTACAGGCGCAGCTCGAGGGCGTGCCCGCGGGGGCGCAGCGACCCGTCCCGCCACGCGGCCGGCAACGCGGCGCCCTGGGCCACCTCGAGCTGGGCGCGCACGAGATCGCAGCCGAGCGTCTTCTCGGTGATCCCGTGCTCGACCTGCAGGCGCGTGTTCATCTCGAGAAAGAAGAAGCCGCCCTCGGGGTCCACGAGAAACTCGACCGTGCCCGCGCCGACGTACGCCACGGCCCGAGCTGCGGCGACCGCGGCCGCTCCCATGGCTTCGCGCAGCGCGCCGTCGAGAGCCGCGCTCGGGGTTTCCTCGATGATCTTCTGGTGGCGGCGCTGGACGCTGCATTCCCGCTCGAAGAGATGGACGGCATTTCCGGACTGGTCTCCGAAGACCTGGAACTCGACGTGGCGACATCCTTCGAGCAGCCGCTCGAGGTACACCGTTGCGTCTCCGAATGCCGCCGCGCCGACGCGGCGACCCTCGGCGAGCGCGGCCGGGAGGTCCCCGGGCCGCTCGACGAGCAACATTCCCTTGCCGCCTCCGCCGGCCGACGCCTTGATGAGCAGCGGGAAGCCGATGCGGCCCGCCTCGCTCGCGAGACCGGCGTCGTCCGCGATGCCCTGCCGCGAGCCCGGCACGACGGGAACTCCCGCCGCCTCCATCTTCGCGCGGGCGCGCAGCTTGCCGCCCATCCCTTCCATCGCCGCGGGCGGCGGTCCCACCCAGAGAAGCCCGGTGTCGCCGACGGCCCGCGCAAAGCCCGCGTTCTCGGAGAGAAACCCATAGCCCGGATGGATCGCGTCCGCGCCGGAGGCGCGCGCGGCTTCGAGCAGCCGCGGGACCGACAGATACGTTTCCGCCGGCGGCCCCGCCCCGAGCGACAGCGCGCGGTCCGCGTGCCGGACGTGCAGCGCTCCCGCGTCCGACTCCGCGAAGACGGCAACGGTCTCGATTCCCATCTCGCGCGCCGTGCGCGCGATGCGTACCGCGATCTCGCCGCGGTTGGCGATGAGGAGACGAGTTATGAGTCGTGAGTCATGAGTCATGAGTTGTCCTTTGCAAGCCGGCTCACGACTCAGAACTCACGACTCACGACCGCTCTTCACTTCCGTCCCCGCGCTCCGCTCTCCCAGTCACTCCATAGCCCATACGTCTTCATCTGCTCGGCGAGCTTCCATCGCGGGTCGGCGAGGATCCGGGCCACCTCGGCGCGCGTCTGGCGGGGGCCGAGGCGTTCCGGGGCGTTCGCGATCGCCATCACGGCCACCGCGGCGATGGCCGCGTTTTTCCGCGCGAGCTCCAGGTCCACCTTGTCGAACGTGTCGGACTCGGCGTGGTAGTCCGCGAGGTACCGCTCAGTCTCCTGGTTCGCAACGAGATTGGGCACGCCCTCGAGCAGGAAGTCGAAGTTGTCCGTGCCGAGGATCGCCTCTTCATTCGCCCCGTCAGCGCCCCAGGCGGCCACCGGAGCGAGGACCGCTTTGACCCGGGCGTCGAGCTCCGAACGGCCATTCGTGAAGTAGCCCGTGGTCTTTCCGTCGCCGATGTCGTGGATGAGGACGGCCACGTGGCGGTCGAGCTCGGCGCGATGCGCGCGCACGTAGCCGAGCGACCCGAGCAGGCCCGTCTCCTCGCTCGTGAAGAGCACGAAGCGGACGCTACGCTTGGGCCTCGGTCCGGCTGCGATCGCGCGGGCCACGTCCACGACGAGCGCGCAATTGACGCCGTTGTCGAGCGCGCCCGTGCCGAGATCCCACGCGTCGAGGTGGGCCCCCAGAAGGACGATCTCACCCGGCTTCTCGCGGCCCCGGATCTCGGCGACGACGTTCCTCGCCTCCCACGGCCCGCCGACCTTGTTCCGGATCTCGAGCGTGACGCGGGGGGCGGCCCCTGCCTCGAGGAGGCGAGCCAGGCGCAGCCCGTCCTCGCGCGCCAACTGCGCCATGGGAATCGGGGCAATCGGGCCCCACGTGATCGTGTGCCGGTACTGCAGATCCCGCGGCCGCGTCGAAATGAACAGGACGGCCGCCAGGCCGTGATCGGCCGCGGCCTTCATCGTCTCCGGACCGGCCTGGTACTCGGCGAAGAGGTCCTGGAAGGACAGCATCGGTTTCGAGTGCACGAGAGCGATCGCTCCCTTCGCCATCGCCCCGAGCCGGTCGAAGTCCGCGCGGCGCCCCTCCCCCACGTCCACGAGCGCCGCGGTCACGACCCCGGGGGTGGACGGGGCGAGGCCGAGCGAGACGACGCGCAGCGGAAACTCGCCCGGCGCGACGACCGCGGCGGTGGCGGAGATCGCTTCCCACTTCGCCGGGACCGGATACGACTCGAGCTTCACCGTGTCGACGCCCGCACGGCGGAAACCGTCCACGCCCCACTGGAGGGCCCTCTCATAGCCGACGCTCCCCGTGACGCGGCCGCCGATCTGGTCGGTCAGGACGCGCAGCTCCGGCTCGAGGCGCGAGGACGGACCGGTCAGCCGCTCGATGAGGGCCGTTGGCTCCTGCGCGAAGGCGGAGCCGGCGCACAGAAGGAAAGCGGCAAACCCTCTCTTCATTCTTCCTCCAGTTCGTAACTCGAAACTCGTGACTCGAAACTCGGTTTCAGTTGGCCTTCGGCTCGGCAGCCGCGGCGGGTGCAGGCGGCGCTATCGGCTTGCGCTGCGCGGCCTCATCCTCGAACTGATTCCCGCAGAAGTAGCACTTCACCGGCACGCCCGGCAGCTCGTCTGGCCGCCAGGCGAAGAACGGCTTGCCGCATTTCGGGCACTCCAACCGGCGCTGAATCCCTTTCACTTCTCGATCTCCTTCGCCCAGGACGGCTTCCTCTTCTCGAGAAACGCCGTCAGGCCTTCCTTCGCTTCCGCCGAGGCGCGCCGCTCGGCAATCGTCGAGACCGTGAGCGCCATCGCTTCGTCCGGGCTTTTCCCCGTGACCTGCTCGATCAGCTTCTTGGCCACGCCGACGGCCTCCGGCCCCGAGGCGAGGAGGGATGCGACCTTGCGGCGGCCGGCCTCCTCCAGATCGTCGGCGGCAACGACCTGGTGCACGAGCCCGATGCGGAGGGCCTCCCGCGCGTCGAACCGGTCGCCCGTCAGGAAGAGGTCGCGCGCGGACCGCGGGCCGATCGCCCGCAACACGTAGGGCGAGATCACCGACGGGAGGATCCCGAGCTTGACCTCGGCGAGCGAGAACACGGTCCCCTCCGCCGCGATCGCGATGTCCGCGGCCGCGACGAGCCCGACACCCCCGCCGATGGCCGCACCGTGCGCGAGGGCGACGACCGGCTTCGGGCACGCGTCGATCGCGCGTAGCATCCGGGCCATCTTCTGCGCATCCGCCTCGTTCTCGGCCCGCGAGTAGCCGCCCGCCTTGCGCATCCACGCGACGTCCGCGCCCGCGCAGAAGGAGGGGCCGTCTCCGGACAGGACGATGACGCGGACCTCTGCGTCCTGCGCGAGCTCGCCGAACGCGCGCGTCAGCTCCGCGATGAGCCCGTCGTCGAAGGCGTTGCGGACGGGGGCGCGGGCCAGAGCGACGCGCGCCACGGCACCGCGCTTTTCGAGGCGCAGACTCTCGAAACCGCGATCGCTCATGACGCGTCCGAAAGGTTGCCGGAGAGGGCGAGCGGCACGGAGAGGTCTCCGCCCTTGAGCCGCACGACGAGCCGGCCCGTGAGCTTCACCGCGACGTCGCCGCCCGAGACGAGCGCGCCGCCCGCGGCGGAGAGGAGCTCGCCGTGGTCCACGTCGATGGGGAGCGCGAGCACGTTCTTCTGCGAGGGATGCAGGATCAGGCCCTGCGTCCTCCCCGTCCCCACCTTGCGCCCGTCGGCGAAAAGCGCATAGTCCATCTGGGCGATCTTGAGGGCGAAGGAGAACGGATTGCGCACGGACAGCTGCGCCCGCGCTTCGCTCGAAAGGAGCGACACGTTCGTCAGCGCGACGTCGTCGAGCACCAGGAACTCCGCGAGCGTGTCGCGGCCGCCTTCGACTTCGACGTCCTTCCAGCTCCGCGTCCCGGTCCATTCCCGCGGGGCGCTCCCGCCGGCCGCCCGCAGGCGGTAAGTGAACCCGTCCGCCCGGAAGCGGTCCGCCCAGTCCGCCGGCACGTCGGCATAGCGCACGACGACCGGCAGCAGGAACTGTCCACCGGCGTGCGCCACGGTCCCCGCGACGGGCATCTCCGAGGCCGAGCCGTTGATCGCGATCGATCCCTTGAAGGGCCCAAGCGCGAGCTCGGCCGCCGGGCCCGAGAGCGTGACGGAGAGCTCCGTTTGTCCGCGGACCGCGAGCGCGAATCCGAGCGGCGCCGCCGGTGACGGAGAGGCCGCGCGGAGAACGAAGAGAAGCAGTGCCAGAGAGGTCATTGGCTACATCCGGAAGATGCCGAATTCCGTCTCCGGGATCGGCGCGTTGAAGGATGCGGAGAGCGCGAGCGACAACGCCGCCCGCGTTTCGGCCGGATCGAGCACGCCGTCGTCCCACAGGCGCGCCGTCGCGTAATAGGGATTGCCCTCGGCCTCGTACTTCTCGCGCGTCGGGCGCTCGAACTCCTCGACCTCCGCGGGCGTCATCGGGGGCTTGCCGGCGCGCGCAAGCTGGTCCTGCTTGACCGTGGACAGGACCGACGCGGCCTGCGGCCCGCCCATCACCGAGATCCGAGCGTTCGGCCACATGAAGAGGAGGCGCGGCGCGTAGGCGCGCCCGCACATCCCGTAATTGCCGGCGCCGAAGGAACCGCCGATGATGACCGTCAGCTTCGGTACGGCGGCGTTGGCGACGGCGTGGACCATCTTTGCGCCGTCTTTCGCGATGCCGCCGCGCTCGTACTCCTTCCCGACCATGAAACCGGTGATGTTCTGCAGAAAGAGGAGCGGGACCTTGCGCTGCGCGCACATCTCGATGAAGTGCGTCGCCTTCAGCGCCGACTCGGAGAAGAGGATCCCGTTGTTGGCGACGATGCCGACGAGAAACCCCGACAGGCGCGCGAACCCGCACACGAGCGTCGTGCCGTAGCGCGCTTTGAACTCCTGGAACCGCGAGCCGTCCACCAGGCGCGCGATCACCTCTCGCACGTCGTAGGGCTCGCGGGGGTCCCGCGGCAGGACGCCGTAGATCTCCTTCGGATCGCAGACGGGCTCCTCGGGCGTCTGGCGATCGGCCGGCAGCGACTTCGCGCCCCCCAGCGTGCCCACGATCGAGCGCGCGATCTCGAGCGCGTGCGCGTCGTCGTCGGCGAGGTGATCGGCCACGCCGGAGATCCGAGTGTGGACGTCGCCGCCGCCCAGCTCCTCGGCCGAGACCTCCTCGCCCGTGGCGGCCTTCACGAGGGGCGGGCCGGCGAGGAAGATCGTGCCCGTGCCCTTCACGATCACCGCCTCATCCGACATCGCCGGCACGTACGCCCCGCCCGCCGTGCAGGAGCCCATCACGACGGCGACCTGCGGGATGCGCCGGGCCGACATGCGGGCCTGGTTGTAGAAGATCCGCCCGAAGTGCTCCCGGTCCGGGAACACCTCCGCCTGCAGCGGCAGGAACGCCCCGCCGGAATCGACGAGATAGACGCAGGGCAGCCGATTCTCCTCGGCGACCTCCTGCGCTCGCAGGTGCTTCTTCACCGTGATCGGGAAGTAGGTCCCGCCCTTGACCGTCGCGTCGTTGGCGACGACCATCACTTCCCTTCCGGAGACGCGGCCGATGCCCGTGACGAGGCCCGCCCCGGGCGCCTCGCCTTCGTACATCCCGTGGGCCGCCAGCGGCGAGAGCTCGAGGAAGGGCGAGCCCGGGTCGAGCAGCGCGTCCACCCGGTCGCGGACGAACATCTTCTTCTGTTCCGCGTGGCGCTTCCGGCCCGCGCCGCCCTGCCGGGCCCGGGCCAACTCCTTCCGGAGGCCGTCGACGAGCGACGCCATGGCGCGGGACCGCTCCTGGAACTCCGGGGACCGTGTATCGACGCGGCTCTCGAGCTGCTCCATGAGCCGCTTGGCGCTACGCCTGCGCGAGTTTCTCGCCCGCGGCCTTCCGGATGAAGTCGACGAGCGTCTGCGTGGACGTGCCCGGCAGGAAAATCTCGCGGATGCCGAGGGCCTTCATCGGAGCGATATCCTTCTCGGGGATGATCCCGCCGGCGACCACGAGGATATCCTCGCCGCCCCGCTCTTTCAAGAGCTTCAGGATCTCCGGGAAGAGCACGTTGTGCGCGCCCGACAGGATCGACAGGCCGATCACATCCACGTCCTCCTGGACCGCGGCCGCGGCGATCTGCTCGGGCGTCTGCCGCAGGCCCGAGTAGATGACCTCCATGCCGGCGTCCCGCAGCGCGCGCGCGATGACCTTGGCGCCCCGGTCGTGGCCGTCGAGGCCGGGCTTGGCGATGAGGACGCGGATGGGTCGGGACATGTGCAGCCGGCAGTTTATCAGTCGACGATCGCGACCGGATCGCCCACCCTCAGGCGGGTTCCCGTCAGCAGGCGGGCAAAGACCCCGAGCATCCCGCCCCGGCCGTGCGCGATCGCTGAAAAAGGGTACGAGGCGGCGTTACGAACGTACCGCGCGGGCCTCAGCTTCGCCTCTGCAGCGGCAGTCGCTCGGCCATCGCGTCCCACGCGCGCCGCCGGTGGGAGATGCGGTCCTTCTCCTCGGGCTGCATCTCGGCAAACGTCCGATCGCCGCCCTCCGGCACGAAGATCGTGTCCCAGCCGAATCCGCCGGTGCCGCGGGGCGCGCTCGCGATCGCTCCGCGGATCTCTCCGCGCGCGGTCACGACCTCGGCGCCGTCGCAGTACGCGATCGCGCAGATCGCCGTTGCAGTGCGGTCCGCGAACGGATCGAGCATCCGCGGGATCGCCGCCACCCCGGCGCTTTTCTCGAGCCACTTGACGAGCGCGCCCGGAAACCCTCCCCACGCTTCGACCGCGAGACCGCTGTCCTCGACGAGCACGGGGCGCGCGATCGCGTCGTAGGCCGCCCGCGCCTTGGCTTCGGCGATCTCGGAAGGGTCGAGCGCCTGCGGCTCGGGAAGATCGAGGTCGAGCCGCTCGATCTCGAAGCCAAGGCGTTCCGCCTCGCACGCTTTCTCCGCGCGGCTCGTGACGAAGACCAGGGGCAGCGCACCCACGGCGCGATTCTCCCATGCCGCGCCCGCCCGGAAAGCCCCGCCCCGGCGCCGATCCGCTACTTGCTGCCCATCACCTTGTAGAGCGGCACCTGGGCCGAGAGGCCCTTCAGGGCGAAGAAGCCGAGTTGCGCGCAGGAGAAGCGCTCCGCGACCACCGCGTAGGTGTCGGGCCCGATCACGACGTCGCCCGGCTGCGCGACGAACTCCTCGAGGCGCGCCGCCACGTTGACCGCGTTTCCGAGGACCGTGTAGTCCACGCGCCGTTCCGATCCGATGTCCCCGACGATCGCCTCGCCGGTGTTCACCGCGATCCGGACCTCGAGCGGCGGCTCGCCGCGCGCCGTCCGCTCCCGGTTCCACTCGGCGATCTCCTCCCGGATCTTCAGGGCCGCGGCCACCGCGCGGTCGGCATGGTCCGGCTGGTCGATCGGCGCGCCGAAGAAGGCCATCACGGCGTCCCCGATGAACTTGTCGATCGTGCCCCCGCACGCGAACACCGCGTCGGAGGCGAGCGTGAAGAACTCCGTGAGCATCCGCGCCAGCGTCTCGACCGGCGTCTTCTCGGACCAGGTCGTGAACCCCACGAGGTCGGCAAAAAGGATCGTCACGACCTTCGTGCGCACCGGCTTGATGTCGCCCGTGGCGCTGACATCGGCGATGATCTCGTCGACGACCGCGGGCGAGTGGTATCGCTCCAGGCGGCCGCGGATGCGCTTCTCCTCGAGCACACGCTCGTGCAACCGGGCCCGCTCGATCGCGACCGCCGCGAAGTTGGCGAGCGCCGTCAGCAGGTCCAGGTCCTGCCCTGAGAACGTACCGGCGTGCAGCGGCGAGTCGATGTAGATCACGCCGATGACGGCGTTGCGGCTCCAGAGGGGCGCGCACATCGCCGAGCGGATCTGCTGCATGCGGATCGACTCGCCCGCCTCGAAACGCTGGTCGGCCTGGGCGTCGGAGGTGAGCACGGCGACCTTCTGCTGCACGACCATGTCCACGATGGTGCGCGAGTAAGGAGCGCCTCCGTCGGCCGTCGGCCGCTTGCCCGACTGGAAGCGCGAGACCGAGAGCTGCAGGCCACCGTCTTCTTCGAGCAGCAGGAAACCCCGGTCGGCCGGCAGGAACTCGAAGATCAGGTCCATGACCTTGTCGAGCACGGTGGCGAGGTCGTCGGCAGAGATGAGGGCCTTGGCGACCTGCACGAGGATCTCGAAGACCTTGTTCTTGTATGCGAGGTCGAGCACCACGCGCTTTCGGTCGGCGGTCGATTCGGAGATCGGCCCGCCCCTCTTCTCGAGCCCGAAGTCCTCGTTGAACTCGGCGATCGGGCGGATGCAGGTCGAGGTGGGGTCGAACACGGGCGCCCGGTCGTGCTGGGAGACAGTCGGGTCGTCCCGGAAACGGAGCACGAACGTGCCGATCACCGCGGAGTCTCCGTCCTTGACCGTCGCCATCGGCACGGGCTGGTCGTGGACGCGCACGCCGTTGGTGGACTGGTTGTCGTGGATCACCCACGCCCCGTCCTCCTTTTTCAGGTAGGCGTGGTGGCGCGAGACGGAGAAGTCGTTCAGGACGATGTCGTTGTCGGCGGCCCGGCCGATCGACAACACGTCCTTCAGGACGGTGAAGATCTGTTGTCGTCCGTCCGCCTCGTACAAGACCTGGAACATGCGAAACCGGAATTATAAACCCGCGCTACCGGGCGTCCTCCGCGCGCACGATGAAACGGATGCGGATGATCTTGCGCGAGGCCACAGGGCCGGCCGCCGTGCGCGCGGGACGGAAGGTCCAGCGCCGCACCGCGTCGGCGGCCGCGTCCGACATTCCGAGCGGCAGGCCCCGCACCACTTCGACGTCGGCGACCTTTCCCGCGGCGTCGATCGAGACCTCGAGCTCGACCGTGCCTTCGATCCCGGCGCGCCGCGCGAGGTCCGGGTACACCGGTTCGACGCGAGAAAGCACGGCCGCCGGCTCGACGAGCCCCGGTGCGGGCTCCGGTGGAACGACGGCCGCCGGAGCGGGCGTGGTCTCGGCCTCGCGCGCATCGTCGCCCTGCGGTTCCTCCTCGGGCGGCGGCTCGCCCTCGAGGTTGAGGATCGTCAGGTCCTTCAAGGGCTTGACCTTCTCGGGCGTGACGCCGGGCTGGCGCGGATCGGGAGGCACCAGGTCCACGCGCGCCGAGTCGACGAAGGCGATCCCCCACTTCTTGTCCGCAAACGCGAAGTACGAATGATCGACCGAATGGATCGCGATCACGGTGCCCCGCGCGAGGCGGCCGCCGCGCGCCGCGAGCGGATACGGCGCGAGCGCGATCTCGGTGTCCTCGCCGACGACGCCAAAGACGGGCGCGAAAGCGAGAAGCGTCTTCGCCCGGCGCTGACGCGCGCCGCGGTCGGATTCGCGCTCGACCGCCTCCGCCGGCAGGTGACCGCGCGCGCCGGCGTCGGTCTCCACCTCGAACCATCCTCCCGCCTCGGACCGCACGCGCAGCCGCGCCCCCTCGGAGACCTCGGCGACCACGGCGGCCTTCGACGAGGGGTCCCTGCGCAACTGTGCCCGTTCGGCCGTGACGATGGCCGGCGCGTCTTCCCCCGCTTCGCCCGCCGACCCGGAGTGGCGCGGGTGCAACATCACGAAGACAGCGACGAGCGTCGCGGCCACGAGCCCGCCGGCGGCAAAGAGCGGCCAGACTTCTCCGAAAGAGCGGCGACGCGGCCCGGGCGGGGGCTCGGCGGCGCTCATCGCATCGGGCGGATGTAGGTCCCGGTCTTGCCTTCGAGCGCTTCCGCGAGCGACTCGGCCCGCGTCACGAGGACCTCGTGGCCCCCGGCCTCGACGAAGCGGATTGCCGCGTCGATCTTCGGTCCCATGCTGCCCGGCGGAAACTGGCCCTCGGCCAGCAGCCGCTTCGCGGTCGGGACGTCGATCTCGGCGAGCTCCATCTGCGTGGGCTTTCCGAAGTCCTTCGAGACCCGGTCGACTCCCGTCAGCACGATGAAGAGGTTGGCCGAGAGCGCGGCCGCGAGCATCGACGCCGCGTAGTCCTTGTCGATCACGGCCTCGACGCCCCGCACCTGCCCGTCGTCGGTCACGACGACCGGGATGCCGCCGCCGCCTGCCGCGATCACGATGTGGCCGCGGTTGATCAGGGCCGCCGCCACCTCGACGCCGCGCACTTCCCGCGGCCTGGGCGAAGCGACGACCTTGCGCCATCCGCGCCCCGCGTCTTCGACCATCGTCCAGCCGGCCGTCTTCTTCAGGAGCTCCGCCTTCTCCTTCGAGAAGAACGGGCCGACGGGTTTGGAGGGCTTGAGAAAGGCCGGGTCCGCGGCGTCCACCTCGACCTGCGTCACGATGGTCACGACCTGCTTGCGAAAGCCGGCGCGCGGCAGCTCGTTGTCGAAAGCGAGCTCGAGCAGGAAGCCGATCGAGCCTTCCGTCTGGGCAACGCAGAAGTCGAGCGTCTGGGGAGGGACCTTGTCCGCGGCCTCTTCGGCCTGCATGAGGATGTTGCCGACCTGCGGGCCGTTTCCGTGGACGACGATGAGCTCGTAGCCCTTTCCAATGATCGGGATGAGCTTGCGGACGGCTTCGCGCGCCCGCTCGAGCTGCTGTCCGGTCGAGCCGTCGTCCTCCGGCGGAAGCAAAGCGTTGCCGCCGAACGCGACGACGGCCAGCGGCCGGACGAAGGAGAAGAAGGGGGTGGGGTTCATCGTGCGTGAAACGGACGGGAGACGGGAAACGAACGGACGCCTCGGTTGTCCCGCCTCGTTTTCCGTTTTCCCTTTGCCGTTTCCCGGTTCACGGCTTCAGGTCCTCGCGCACGAGGGGCATCGTCATGCAGCGGGGCCCCCCGCGGGCTCGCGAGAGCTCGTGCGCGGCGAGGAGGATCACGTACTTCTTCGACGGCTTCCAGAGCTCGAGCTCTTCCTTGCCGAGCAGGAGGTCCGCTTCGTCTACGACCGTGTAGCCGGCCCGGGCGAGCTCGGCCGCAGTTGCCTCGTTGCGGTCGTAGATCAGGATGACGCCGGGCGCCAGCGCGAACGCGTTCGCGCCGTCGGTCCACTGCTCGCGGCGCTCCGCGATCGGGTCCTCGCCGCCGCACCGGATGGGCTTGACGTCCATCTTCTGCGCTTTGAGGGCGAAGAGCAGGTCCTTCTCCGAGGTCCAGGTGATCTCGCGCTTGGTCAGGTCGCACTCGTAGACGTCGGCCTCCTCGGCTCCGTCGGGCAGGATCATCGGGCCGTACACGAGGCACTCGTCCTGCGAGATCATCGTGAAGACGGTGTCGAGGTGCATGTACGAGCGCGCGGGCGGGATCGCGACCACCAGGATCCGCTTGATGGGCGACTTGAGTTTCTTGAACGACTCGGCCAGCCGCTCGATGGTCGTCTTCTCGGTGCGCTCCGTGTAGCCGATCGCGAGCAGGTCCTCACGCAGCACGAGCACGTCGCCGCCCTCGAGCGTCGGGCGCATGCGCGCGTAGGAGGACGGCTTGCCGTAATCGGCGGAGAATTCCTGGAACCAGAACTTGCCGCCCTCCGGCGTTGCGAACCGCGGGTGCAGCGAGAGCACGTAGCCAGAGAGCAGCGGCTCCCGCAGGCGCGCCGGCGTCGCCATGGACGCGCGGATCGCCCGCTCGCCGACGACCACGAGGGGATCTCGCTGGAAGAAGTAGTTGGGGATCGGCGGCAGGGCGTAGAGCTCCGCGGCCGCGCTCGCGATCTCGGGGGCCGGTTTCTCGATCCCGGTCACCAGGGCCCCGGCGAGCTGCTCGGCCGTCAGGTCGCGCAGCCGATTGTCCATGTCCGGGCCCCATCCGAGCGTCTTGCCGAGGTCGTCCAGGACCGCGCCCCGCTGCTCGGGGACCTGGAGAACTTCCTCGAGGAGGTCCTGGATCTCGAGCACCTCGTCGGCGACGTAGCCGAGGACCTGCTGGAAGCGGCGGTGCTCCTCCCGGGCGCGGTTCCCGTAGAGGATGTCGTCGAAGAGGAGCTCCTCCATCATCGACGGCACCATCCGGTCGATCTCCGGGCCGGGCAGGTGGACGAGAACGGACTTGAGCTTGCCGATTTCGGAAGTGACTCTGAGGCTCATAAGGGCTCGCGCGAGAAGGGCGGATACTACAGGACGGGAGACAAGAGACGGAAGACGGGAGACTTTAGACGGAAGACGTTGCACGGAAGCAACGGCGCCAAGTCGTTGGGAATACAGCCTCTAGTTTTTCGACCCTCTTGCGCTCCCGCCCCGTCTTCCGCCTACCGCCTCCCGCTTACCGTCTCCCGTCCCCGGAGCGTCAGGAAGGCGGCAGCAGGGGCGCGACCGCGGCA
Source organism: Thermoanaerobaculia bacterium (assembly GCA_041483715.1). Classification (GTDB taxonomy): domain Bacteria; phylum Acidobacteriota; class Thermoanaerobaculia; order UBA5066; family Gp7-AA6; genus DAHUXD01. The sequence goes on along the minus strand of JBGPGG010000011.1, from coordinate 20,939 downwards.
TCGAGGCCCTCGATCTCGTCGGCCTTCTCGGCGATCGACTCGAGGCGATTGGTGAACCGCTCGAACGCCTTCGAGGTCTCCTCGTACTGCTTCTGCGCGTTGACGAGGTGTCCGCCCAGCTTATCGAGCGGGCCGCCGACGCGCTCCCAGAGCCGCGACAGGTCGGCGAGATTCTGGTGGACCTCTTTTGCGTTCTCCTGGAGCGCGATGCCACGAAGCCCCAGGGCCACGGTCGAGAGGTACGCGTAGAGCAGGCGCGGGGAGACGGGGATGACGCGCCTGGCGGCCGCGTAGTCGGCCAGTGCAGCCTCCTCTCCGTCCGCCGCGATCTCCGCGTACACGGCCTCGGCCGGCACGTACATGAGCGCAAAGTCGCAGGTCCCGTCCGCGGGGCGAATGTACTTTTCGGCGATCCCGTCCACGTGCTTCTTCACGTCCCGGGCGAACTGCTGCCGGGCGCGCTTCTTCTCGCCCTCATCCTCGACCTCGCGCGCGCGGCGGTAATTCTCGAGCGGGAACTTGCTGTCGATCGGCACCATCCGGTCCTGCACGAACACCACGGCGTCGACGATCACGCCGTCGCCCAGGGGATGCTGCGTCGCGAAGGAACCGGGCGGCAGGGCCTGTCCGAGCGCCTGCTCGAGGAACATCTCGCCGAGGGTTCCGCGCAGCTTCGGCGGCTTGAGCAAGTCCTCGAGGCGGGTGACCTCCCCGGCCAGCTTTTCAATTCTTTGCGAGGCCTCGTGCAGGCGCCCGAGCTTTTCGCCGACTTCCTGGAGCAGGTGGCCCGACCGGCCGAGGTGCTCCGAGATGCTCTGCTGCCCCGTATCGAGGCGCTTCTCCACGCCGCCGACCCGCGCTTCCATCCCGCGGCGCAGCTCGTCGAACCGCCGGTCGACAGACTGCGCGGCCTCGCGGGCGCGCGCCGTCTCGGCGAGCACCTGGTCGAGCCGCGAACCCGATTCCTTCGCCCGCGCCAGAAAGAGCGCCGCCGCGCCCGCACCCAGCAAGAGGATCGCGAGCGCCAGACCGATGAGGACGGTTCCGGCGGCCATCGACTACAGGATAGCCCCGGAAAGGACAAATGATGTCCGGGCACAGCGGTTAGAATGGCGAGGAGGGCTCGTGGAAGGACCAAAAGGCCACCCGACGAAGAAGGACGAAGCCCGCGAGGTCGACTACCTCGTGTGCTTGCAGTGCGGCACGCCCTGCTACGGGGTCTTCGAGATGGAAGGCGAACGCATCGTCGAGGCGATGTGCCTGACGTGCGGCAACGACGAGATCAGCCTCTTCAGCATCGGGGAGGAGGCCGGCGCCGAGGATGAGTGAGGCCTACATCAATCCCCTGACGGAGCGCTACGCCTCCGCGCAGATGTCCGCCGTCTTCTCCCCCCGGTTCAAGTTCGAGACCTGGCGCCGCCTCTGGCTGTGGCTGGCCGAGGAGGAGCGGCGGCTCGGGCTGCCAATCACGGACGAGGCGATCGCTCAGATGACCGCCCACCTCTCCGACATCGACTTCGCCGCCGCGGCCGCCGAGGAGGCGAAGACCCGCCACGACGTGATGGCGCACGTGCGCGTCTTCGGCGCGGCCGCTCCGGCCGCGAAAGGGATCATCCACTGGGGCGCGACCTCCGCCTACGTCACCGACAACACCGACCTCATCCAGATGCGCGAGGGACTCGCCCTCGTCGAGAAGCGGCTCGTTGCGACGCTCCGGAAGCTGCGCGACTTCGCGCTGGCGCACCACGACCTTCCCACGCTGGCGTACACGCACTTCCAGCCCGGGCAGCCGACGACGGTCGGCAAACGGGCGACGCTCTGGGCGGCCGATCTCCTGATGGATCTCGAGGAGGTCCGAGCCGTCCGAGCCGGCCTCCGGTTCTTGGGCGCCAAGGGCGCGACCGGGACGCAGGCCTCGTTCCTGCGCCTCTTCGACGGCGACTCGGCCAGGGTCGAAGAGCTCGACCGGGCGCTGGCGGCCCGCGCAGGCTTTGCCCGCCGCCAGGTCGTCGCGGGCCAGACCTACTCGCGCAAGCAGGACGACCGCGTCGTCCACGCGCTCTCGGGCCTGGCCCAGTCCGCACACAAGATCGGGTCCGACCTGCGCCTCCTGCAGCACGAGGGCGAGCTCGAGGAACCGTTCGAGACCTCGCAGGTCGGCTCCTCCGCCATGCCATACAAGCGCAATCCCATGCGGGCCGAGCGCGTGTGCTCGCTCGCGCGCCATGTGATTGCGCTCTCGCTCGACACCGCGATGACGGCGGCCACGCAGTGGCTCGAGCGCACGCTCGACGATTCCGCGAACAAGCGGATCGCCGTGCCCGAGGCCTTCCTCGCGTCGGACGCGATCCTGATCCTGCTCGAGAACGTCCTCGGGGGGCTCGTCGTCCATCCCGAGGTTTCGGCCCGGCGGCTGGCGGCCGAGGCCCCGTTCCTCGCGACCGAGAACCTGATGATGGAGGCCGTGCGCCGGGGCGGCGACCGGCAGGAGCTCCACGAGAGACTGCGCGTTCACGCGCGGGCCTCGGCGGACGCCCGCACCGCAACCGGCGCGCCCGCGGACCTCTTCGATCGGCTCGCCGGCGACGCCGCCTTCGGCCTGTCGCCGGGAGAGCTCCGTGCGGCCGCCGCGCCGGAGAAGCTCATCGGCCGCTGCGCCGAGCAGGTCGAGGTCTTCATCCGCGAGGAGCTCGACCCCGCGCTCGAGGGCGCCCCGACCGTCGAGAGCGCGCCCGTGCGCGTGTGAGCCCGCGGCGAATTCTTCCCCGGCTTCTCATCCTCGTCTCGCTCCTCTGCACTTGCTGCACGTCCTCCCGGCCGTCCCCTCCCGTCTCCCACCCGGTGGCGCCCGCGAAGGCGGCAAAGGGCTGGAGCGAGGAGGGGCTCGCGTCCTGGTACGGGGGCAACGACGGATTCGAGGGCAAGCCGACAGCCTCGGGCGAGATCTACGACTCCTCCAGGCTGACGGCGGCGCACCGGGACCTGCCCCTCGGCACGGTCGTGGACGTGACGAGTCTCGACAACGGGCGCGTCGCGCGCGTGCGCATCAACGACCGCGGGCCCTTCGTCAAGGGGCGCATCATCGATCTCTCCCATGCGGCGGCGCGAGATCTCCAGATGATCGGCCCCGGCGTGACCCGCGTGCGGATCGTCGTCGTCGTGGCGGGCGTCGAGACCGAGCCGGTGTCGCCGACGGGCCTCTGGGCCGTGCAGGTCGGCTCCTTCGCGGAGAAGCCGCGCGCGGACCGGCACGCCGCCCGCGTGCACGCCGCCGGGTTCATCGTCTTCCTCGAGCCCTACCAGGGACTGACGCGCGTCAAGGTCGGACCGGTCGACTCGCGCAGCGGCGCCGAGGCGAACCTCGCGATCCTCGAGGAGGCGGGGTTCGAGGGCATCGTGGTGCCGACGGGTAGTCGGTAGACTGAATACAATCCCACCCCCCATGGCTCCCGCTATCTCCTGCCACGGGCTCAAAAAGCACTACGGCGACGTCAAGGCGGTCGACGGGCTCGACCTCGAGGTCCGCGCCGGCGAGTGCTTCGGCATGCTCGGGCCCAACGGCGCGGGCAAGACGACGTCGATCGAGATCCTCGAGGGCCTCACTCCCCCGGACGCCGGCGAGGTGACGATCCTCGGGCGGCGGTGGGGCAGCCACGAGCGCGAGCTGCGCGAGCGCCTCGGCATTTCGCTCCAGGAGACTCGCCTCACGGAAAAGCTCACCGTCTCCGAGACTCTCGCCCTCTTCCGCTCCTTCTACGTCCGCGGGCGCGACCCCGAGCGGCTCATGGCCGACCTGTCGCTCGAGGAGAAGCGGGACGCGCGCGTCGGCAAGCTCTCGGGCGGCCAGCGGCAGCGCCTGGCCGTCGCCTGTGCGCTCGCCGGGGACCCGGAGATCCTCTTTCTGGACGAGCCGACGACGGGCCTCGACCCCCAGAGCCGCCTGCAGCTCTGGGAGCGCATCGCGGCGTACAAGGCCGCGGGCCGGACGGTCCTCCTGACGACGCACTACATGGAGGAAGCCGAACGCCTCTGCGACCGCGTCGCCGTCGTGGACCACGGAAAGATCATCGCGCAGGGCTCGCCCGCCGAGCTGATCGCCGGACTGCACGCCCCCCACATCATCGAGTTCTCGACCGACCCTGCGGTCGCGGACGAGCTCCTCGCGAAGATCCCCGGCATCGGCGAGCGCCGGCAGCGGGACGGCCGCTGGTTCCTCGCCGCTCCGTCGCTCGCGCAAGCCGTGCCAGCGCTGCTCTCTGCCCTCGACGGCGCGGGAGCGAAGCTCGTGTCCCTTTCGACGCACCGCGCCACCCTCGAGGACGTCTTCATCGCCCTGACCGGCCGGGAGCTACGCAATGAGTGAGCGTCAGCACCCGCTGCTGGCCCTGACGAAAACGCGCGTGCTCGAATTCGTCCGGGAGCCCGAGGCGCTCTTCTGGGTCTTCGCCTTTCCGATCCTGATGGCGCTCGCGCTCGGGTTCGCGTTCCGCGACCGGCCGCCCGACCCGGTCCCCGTCGGCGTGGTGTCCGGACCGGTCTCGAAGGAGATCATCGACGCGCTCGCAGCGGCCGGGACCGTGAAGCCGACCGGTTTCGCCACGCTGGCCGATGGGCTCGAGGCGCTGCGGACCGGAAAGATCGCGCTCCTCGTGGAGCAGACGGACTCTCTGACGTATCACTTCGACGCGACGCGGCCCGACGCCCGGATCGCGCGCCTGGAGGCCGACGGCGCGATCCAGCGCGCCCGCGGCCGCGAGGACCCGTCGCCCGCGCGCGAGTCGCTCGTTCACGACAAGGGCTCCCGCTACATCGATTTCCTGCTGCCCGGCATACTCGGCCTGAACCTGATGGGTACGGGCATCTGGGGCATAGGCTTCTCGATCGTCAACGCGCGCCTGAAGAAGACGCTGAAGCTGTTGGCCGCGACCCCCATGCGCAAGAGCGACTACCTCCTCGCTCAGATGCTCTCGCGGTTCGTCTTTCTCGTGATCGAGGTCGGGGTCATCCTCGCCTTCGGCGTCGCGGCCTTCCACGTCCCGATCCGCGGCTCGCTCGGCCTGCTCGGCCTCGTGACCGTGCTCGGGGCCCTGTGCTTTGCCGGCATCGGGCTGCTCACCTGCGCGCGCGCCCGCACGCTCGAAGCGGCCAACGGGCTGATGAACCTCGTCATGGTCCCGATGTGGCTGTTGTCCGGAGTCTTCTTCTCCTCCGAGCGCTTCCCGAAGGCCGCCCAGCCGCTCATCCAGGCCCTTCCGCTGACCGCGCTCAACAACGCCCTGCGCACCGTGATGCTGGAGGGGCGGGGTCTGCCCGCGATCGGGAGCGAGCTCGTCGTCATCGTGGTCTGGGGCGTCGCGTCCTTCGCGCTGGCCCTGAAGATTTTCCGCTGGCAATAGTGCCCCTTCCGCGGGATATCCTTTCGCCCAAATCCCCTTCCCCTTCCGGATAAACCTGCGGAGGAGCCGTGATCGAGACGCTCATCGTCAACCAGGCCGAGGTTCCCCGCCTCCTGCCGATGAAGGAGTGCATCGAGGTGATGGCGCGCGCCTTCGCCGCCCTCGCCCGCTCCGAGGCCACGCTGCCGCAACGCCAGATCGTCTGGCTGGCCGACCGCTCGGGCGCCCTGGGGCTGATGCCCGCGCACATGGCGGGGCTCGGCGCGCTCGGGTTGAAGGCCGTCACCTTCTTTCCGCGCAACGAAGGCACCGAGCTCGATTCGCACCAGGGCGCGGTCCTGCTCTTCGAATCGGGGCGCGGCCGACTTCTCGCCATCATCGACGCGACGTCGGTGACCTCCGTGCGCACCGCGGCCGTGAGCGGCCTGGCCACGCGCCTGCTCGCGCGCGAAGACGCCGGCGACCTCGCGCTCGTCGGCTCCGGCGTCGAGGCCCGCACGCACCTCGAAGCGATGCTGCTCGTCCGCAAGATCCGCCGCGTCCGGGTCGCGAGCAAGACGCCAGCGCGAGCGAGCGCGTTCGCGGAGCGCGAGTCCAAGCGACACGGCATCGTCGTCACCCCCTGCACCTCGGTCGAGGAGGCGGTCACCGGCGCCGACATCGTCTGCACGGTCACGTCCTCCCGCGAGCCTGTCCTGCTCGGCGAGTGGCTCTGCCCCGGCGCCCACGTCAACGCCGTGGGGTCGAGCGTCGCTTCGGCCCGGGAGCTCGACACCGTCGCCGTCCTGCGCTCGCGCCTCTTCGTAGACCGGCGGGAAGCGGCGCTGGCCGAAGCGGGCGACTTCCTGATCCCGATGGCGGCGGGGGCCGTCACCGAGGCGCACATCCGCGGGGAGCTCGGCCAGGTCCTCACGGGCGAGGTCGCGGGGCGCACCGCGCCGACGGACGTGACCCTCTTCAAGTCGGTCGGGCTCGCGATCGAGGACCTCGCCGCCGCCCAACACATCTACTCGAAGGCGCGCGGTTCCGGCTTCGGCAAGTTCGTGGAGCTTGGCGGAGGGCGCCACGAAGCCGATTGAGCCGATCGCCCCGATCGGGCTCGAGGAGATCCGCGCGGCCCGCCCGCGCATAGCCGACTCGGCCGTCCGCACCCCCCTTCTCCGGCTCTTCACCGACGCTCCCTGCGAGATCCACCTCAAGCTCGAGTGCCTCCAACCCATCGGCTCGTTCAAGCTCCGCGGCGCCGGCAACGCCATGGCGCTCGCGCCGCGAGAGTCCCTGGCGCGCGGGGTCTACACCGCGTCGGCGGGCAACATGGCGCAGGGCGTCGCCTGGAACGCGCGCCGGCTCGGCATCCCGTGCACTGTCGTCGTCCCGGACCATGCGCCGCAGGCGAAGCTCGACGCGATCGAGCGCCTCGGCGGGATGATCATCAAGGTCCCCATGGAGCGCTGGTGGCAGGTGATCGTCGAGCACCAATACCCAGGCATCGAGGGCCCCTTCATCCATCCGGTCGCCGACCGCCACGTGATCGCCGGAAACGGAACGATCGGCCTCGAGATCCTCGAGGACCTGCCCGACACCGACGCCATCCTCGTCCCGTGGGGCGGCGGCGGCCTCTTCTGCGGCATCGCCTCCGCGGTGCGCGCCCTTCGGCCGGCGACGAAGGTCTTCGGCTGCGAGACCGAGACCGCGGCGCCGCTTGCGGCATCGCTTGCGGCCGGGCGTCCGGTCGCCGTGGACTACACGCCGAGCTTCGTGGACGGGATCGGCGCGAGGAGCCTCTTGCCCGAGATGTGGCCGCTCGCGAAGGGGCTCATCGCGGGCTCGCTCGTGTCGTCGCTCGAGGAGATCGCCTCGGCGCTGCGGCTGCTCGTCGCGCGTGCGCGGGTGGTCGCCGAGGGCGCCGGCGCCACGCCGGTCGCCGCCGCGCTGTCGGGCCGCGCCGGCCACGGCAAGGTCGTCTGCGTGGTCTCGGGCGGCAACATCGACGCGAGCGTCCTCGCTACGATCCTTCGCGGCGAGACACCCCGGGCCTGAGCGCCGTGTCTCGCTTGCGCTCCTCGAGCTCCTCGAGCGTCTTCGGCCAGTCCCCGCGCAGCAGCTGCGAGAGCGCGCGGTCGGCGAGCAGCTTTCCCCCGGTCTGGCAGGTCGGGCAGTAGTTCGCCTCGTTCTCCGCGTACACGATCCGCTGGACCGGCGTGCCGCAGACCGGGCACGGCTTGCCGTACCGGCCGTGGACGGCCATCCCTTCCCGGAACGCGGTCACCTTCTCCGGAAAGGCCGACGCCGCCTCGGCCCCGAGCCGCACGCTCCACTCCGTGAGGACGGCGCGCGTGGCGGCATGGAGCCTTCCGACCTCCTCCTCCGACAGCCGCTGCGTGAGCTTGCCCAAGGAAAGCTTCGCGCGGTGCAGGATCTCGTCCGAGTACGCATTCCCGATTCCCGAGAAGAGCCGGGGATCGGTCAACGCGCGCTTCAACGTGTGGTTCTCGCGGGTCAGCGCCTCGCGGAACCGGGGCAGCGCCGCGTCCAGGACCTCGATGCCGCCGCGGTTGAAGTCGGAGAGCGCCGCGCGGCCCGCGACGAGATGGAGGGAGGCCCGCTTCTTCGTGCTGGCCTCGGACAGGACCAGCGATCCGCCCGGGAAGTCGAACGCCGCGACCGCCCTGCGCCCTCCCACCTTGCCGCCCTTCTTCTTCCAGTGCAGTCGGCCGGCGACCATGAGGTGCAGGACCAGGAAGAGCTCGCCCTCGAGCTCCAGCACGATGCGCTTGCCGATCCGCGCGAGGCCGACGACCGTGCGGCCCTCCGCCTCCTTCAGGGGCGGCGCGATCGAGCGCAGCAGAAACGGGCTGCCCAGGCGCACCGATTCGAGGCGCTCTCCGACGACCCGCGGCCCGAGCGCCGCGAGGTACGCCAGGATGTCCGGCAGCTCCGGCATGGACTTGAAGCTTAGCCCGGCGCGTATGAGCTGCGCTCATGTGGTTCACGGCGGTCCTCGTCCGGGGCGCGCACGTGGGCAGCATCCTCGACGAAGCCTCGGCGTTCACCCGGCCCCGCCCCGACTACGCCAGTTCGGCCGGCGGCTTGGTGAGCAGGCGGCTGCGGCGCTCGTGCCGTTCGAGGGCGAGGCGAATGAGCTCGTCGAGGAGCGCGGGCAACGGGATGCCGCTCGCCTCCCAGAGCTTCGGGTACATGGAGATGGCAGTGAAGCCCGGGAGCGTGTTGATCTCGTTGATGAGAACGCGGTCCGTGCCGCGCTCGAGAAAGAAGTCCACGCGCGCCATTCCGGAGACGCCGCAGAGCCGGAACACGGCGACCGCGAGCCGCCGCGCCTCCTGTGCGACGGCCGCGGAGACAGGGGCGGGGATCAGGAGCTTCGCCTTGTCGTCGCGGTACTTGTCGTCGTAGTCATAGAACTCGTGCCCCGGGACGATCTCGCCCGGTATGGAAGCGCGCGGCTCCTCGTTGCCGAGGACCGCGCACTCGAGCTCCCGCGCGTCGATGCCCTCTTCGACCAGCGCCCGCTCGTCGTACCGCAACGCGAGCTCCACCGCCGGCCCGAGGTCTCCTGGCTGCTTCACCTTCGTCACGCCCACGGACGAGCCGCCGTTGGCGGGCTTGACGAAGACCGGCAGCGGCAGCGCGGCAGCGAGGGAGATCTCGGCCGGGCTGCGCAGGACGACGGCGCGCGGCGTCGGAAGCCCCGCGTCGCGCAGGACCGCCTTGAAGACCGCCTTGTCCATTCCGACGGCCGAGGCCGTGACACCGGCGCCGACGTACGGAACCCCCAGGGTCTCGAGAAACCCCTGGAGCGTCCCGTCCTCGCCCGTCGTTCCGTGGATGATCGGAAAGACGACGTCGATCCGTCCCGGAGCGATCTCGGCGGGGACCAACGCCCCGCTCACGCCCTCGTCGTGCCGGAACTTTTCGGGCACCACTCCCAACGCGAGCAGCTTCGCCGATTCCTCGGGCGTGAGAAAGCGCCCGCCCTCGCCGACCGCGAGCGGAATCACGTCGTACCGCGACGGGTCCAGCGACGACACGATCGTGCGCGCCGAGATCCGCGAGACCTCCCGCTCGACCGACCTGCCCCCGTAGAGTACGGCGACGCGTTTGCGGGTCACCAGCTCACCACACGCACTTCCTCCACGGCCGGGGCCCCGCGCAGGCGCGCGAGCGCGGCCTCGGAAGGCGCGGAATCGACCGCAATGACGGCCGCCGCGCGGGCGCCGTGTCCCCGCGCGAGCGAGAAGTTGGCGATGTTCACGCCCGCCTCTCCGAGAATCGTGCCGACGCTTCCGACCACGCCGGGCACGTCGCGGTTGCGCAGGAAGACGATCGTGCCCTCGGGCCGGAACTCGAGCGGCAGGCCGTCCACCTCGACGACCCGGGCGTCGTTTCCGGCGAAGAGCGTCGCGCTGGCGCTCGCGGTCGTCGCCGCGCCCGAGAGCGAGACGCGCAGGGAGCGCGCATACGTTCCCGGCTCCTCGTGGCGCGTCTCGGAGACGGCGAGCCCCCGATCCTGAGCGACGTAGAGCGCGTTGACGAAGTTGACCGTCTCCGGCGTGTGCTTTTCGAGGGCGCCCTTGACCGCGGCGACCGCGACCGGCCGCAGCATGTCCTCCGGAAGGCCCCAGGTCTCGACGCCCAGCCGCGACAGGTGCCCGCCGAGGAGCACCGACAGGAAGTGGGCCGTGCGCTCCGCCAGCCGCATCCATTCCGCCGCGCCAGAATCCTTCGGGCCGCGGAACGGAAGGTTCACCGCGGGCACGTACGCTGCTCCCGCCAGCGCCTCGAGCAGGGCCTCGACGGTCTGGATCGACACCCGCTCCTGCGCCTCGACGGTCGAAGCGCCGAGGTGCGGCGTCGCCACGACGTTCGGAAGCTTGAGCATCGGATCGGCCGGATCGGGCGGCTCCGGATCGAACACGTCGAGCGCCGCTCCTCCGAGCCGTTTCTCGACGAGCGCCGCGTACAGCGCCGCGCGATCGACCAGGCTTCCCCGCGCCACGTTGACCAGCAGCGCGCCCGGCTTCATCCGGGCGATCTCGTCGGCGCCGAGCAGCGCACGGCCCTCTCCGACCGCCGTCGAGTGCAGCGTGACCACGTCCGAGTTCGCCAGCAGCTCGTCGAGCGGCACGAGCGGCACTCCCATCTCGCGCGCCTTCTCGGCGGGCAGGTACGGGTCGTGGCCGAGCAGGCGCGCCTCGAAGGCGCGCGCCCGCGACGCCACGCGCGAGCCGACCTGGCCGAGACCGACGATCCCCACGGTCTTTCCCGCGAGCTCGGCGCCGATGAACTTCGACTTCTCCCAGCGGCCGGCGGCCATCGAGCCGGCGGCCTCGGGGATGCGGCGCAGGAGCGCGAAGAGCACCGCGAACGTGTGCTCGACCGCGGAGACGACGTTGCCCGTCGGCGAATTCAGGACGAGGACTCCCCTCGCCGAGGCGGCGGGCACGTCCACGTTGTCCACGCCGACGCCCGCCCGCCCGACGACCGTGAGCCGCGGCGCGGCGGCAAAGAGCGCGGCATCCACCTTCGTCGCGCTGCGCACGAGGAGCGCGTCGGCATCTTTCAGGGCCGCGAGCAGCTCCTCCCGCGAGACGCCCGCGAGGTCGACCACCTCGTGGCCGGCCTTGCGCAACAGGTCGAGGCCGGCCGGCGCGACCCTCTCCGCGACGACGACGCGGCTCACGCGGCGTCCTTTGCGCTCTCGTCGAGCGCGGCGAGGAGGGCCTCGAGCGAAGCCATGTCCACGTCCCCCATGTGGCCGATTCGAAAGGTCGAATTCTTCCACTTGCCGTAGCCGCCGCCGATCGTGAAGCCCCGCTCCTTCACCTTTGCGACGAGGGCCTCCGGCGAAATACCCGGCCGCGGCTTCAGGCACGAGACGGTCCACGACCGCGCGCCCTCGGGCGGCGCGTACGTGTGACCCCTTTCGGCGGCCCAGGATTCAACGCGCCGGCGCAGCGCGTCGTGGCGGGCCCAGCGGCCTTCGATCGTCTCGGAGAGGATGTGATCGAGCTGCACGTCGAGGGCGAAGAGGTGCGGCGTCGAAGGCGTGTACGGGGTCTGGTGCTTCTCGGCGAAGGCCTCCGCCTCCGACAGCCGCAGGTAGTGCGCGCGGGAACGTTCCCGGGCGCGCGCGCGGAAACGCTTTGAGGCAAATGCGACGCCGAGCCCCGGCGGCAGGGCGAGCGCCTTCTGCGAGCCCGAGAGGGCGAAGTCGAGGTCCCAGGCATCGCACTCGACGGGAGAGCCGGCGATCGAGGTCACGACGTCGGCGAGCACGAACGCGTCCGACGCCTCGCGCACGGCGCGCGCGATTCCCGCGAGGTCGCTGAGCGTCCCCGTCGAGGTCTCCGAGTGCACCACGGTCACCGCTTCGTAGCGGGCCTTTCTGAGCGCGCGGCGGACTTCGGCCGGATCGACCGGGGCGCCCCACGCCGACTCGAGGACGTCCACCGCCATCCCGAGGTCGCGCGCGCAGGCCGCCCAGCGTTCCGAGAAAGCGCCCGAGGCGATCGCAAGGACGCGCTCCGGCATGAGGTTCAAGAGCGCCGCCTCCCAGAGCCCGGTCGCGGCGGACGTCGTCGTAAAGACGAAGCCTTGCGTGCGGAACACCTTCTGGAGGCGCACCGGAATGCGCTCGTAGAGATCGGCGAACGCCTTGCCACGGTGACCGATCGCCTCGTGCGCCATCGCCTGGCGCACCGCGTCGCGGACCCACACGGGGCCCGGAAGGAAAAAGCGGACTTGACCGGGCTTTCCGCCCGTCGGATCGAAGGGGTTCGTCATGAGGAGCGGGATTCTAACGGAGTAGTGGACCGTTGCCCGGCGGCTGCTGCTCCAGCCAGGCCGGCAGGTCCGCGATGCGATCCAGCCAGCCGTCTGGTGTCAGTCCGGAAAGCTCCTCGCGCGTCCGGGAGCCGCCCGGGATGAGCACGACGCCGCAGCCCGCGGCACGCGCGAACTCGAAATCGACCTCCATGTCGCCGACGACGATGGTTTCGTCCGGACCGGCGCCCATCGCGGCCATCAGCCGCCGGAGCATCGTCGGATCCGGCTTGGCCGGCGTTTCGGCGTCCGGGCCCGCGATCCCACGAAAGCGCCCCGCGACCCCCTTCGCCTCGAGAATCAACCGCGAGAACTTCGCGGGCTTGTTGGAAGCCACCGCCTGGAGATGGCCCCGGTCGGCGAGCGCGTCCACGACGTCGGCCACTCCCGGAAGAAGGTGAGACTTCTCGACGGCGACCTCGGGATACCGCTCGCGAAAGAGCCGGACCCCTTCGGCCGCGCGCTCGGGCCCCACGGCTTTCTCGAGGAGGCTCTCCAGACCGTGCCCGACCATGCCGCGCACCTCGGCGGCGGAGAGCGGCACAGCGCCGAGCCGCTCCATCGCGTACCCGAGCGCGTCGCCGATGGCCGCGTAGCCGTCGATGAGCGTGCCGTCGAGATCGAAGACGACGAACGGCCGGCCGCTCAAGCCGATTTCCGGGACACGTTGGCAGAGTCCCGATTCTGCCGATCGAGCCCCGACGCGTGCAGCACCGTCGCCACGATCGCGTCCCAGTCGCCGAAGGAGAGCGTCGGGACCGTGCCCTGGAAAGGGCCGTCCGAGATTCTCGCGACGGGCTCGACGACCTCGGGGCGCTGCGCGCCCGTCCGGATGACCTCGATCTTGGGGATCAGCAGCGACTTGTACCCCTCGACGAGCACGAGGTCGCAGCCACCGAACTCCCGGAGCAGGACCTCGGCCAAGGCCTCTTCCTCTCCGAACCGCCGCGACGTCGTGCGCCCCGGCGTGACGAGCGCCGCAACGGCCGCTCCGGCCGCGGCGTGCCGCTGCGAATCCTTGCCGGCCGTATCGTCGTCCACGTCCCGGGTCGTGTGCTTGATGGTCCCGACGACGATGCCCTTCGCCTTCAGCCGCGGCACGAGCTCGACGAGAATCGAGGTCTTGCCGGAATCGTGGCCTCCGACGAACGCGACCACGGCGGGCTTGCGGTCGGGATAGAGCAGGTGGGCCTCGCGGCGCGTCCGGAACTGCCTCGCCCCCTCGAAATGCCTCGCGATCTCCGCGCGCAGGCTCTCGCCGGCCTCGACCGTTTCACGGAACCGCGGCGAGCCCGTCAAGAGATCGATCGCCGGCCGCTCGTCGTACTCGTAGGGTTCGGTGCGCCACCGGAAATCGAGCGGCGCCGCCTTGCGCGCCGCCTCGATCACGCGCAGGCCTGTCTGGAACGACCGGAACGCCGCGCGGTCGGTCACGTGGATGTGCGCGCCGCCGCACTGCTTGCCGGCGTGCTTGTCGAACATCGGACGGAACTGCGCGGGAAGGAAAAGGACGCCCGGCAGCCCCAGGCCGTTCAGCGTCTCGGTGAACGCGACGCTCTCGAGCCAGGGCGCGCCGAAGACCTCGAACGGCCGCGTCGTGCCGCGTCCCTCCGAGAGATTCGTGCCCTCGAGAAGGCACATGCCCGGGTAGACGAGGGCCGTGTCGGTCGTCGGCATGTTCGGCGACGGCGCCACCCACGGCAGGCCCGCCTGCTCGAACGAGACGTCCCGGGCCCAGCCCGCCGCGGGGCTCACGACGAGGTCGAGGTCGAGGCGGCGCTCCGCGGCGAAGAGGCGCGCGAGCTCTCCGGCCGTCATCCCGTGCCGCACGGGAATCGGGTGCAGGCCGACGAACGTCAGGTAGCCCGTGGACGCGGGAGCGCCCTCGACCTCGCCGCCGATCGGGTTCGGGCGGTCGCAGACGACGAAGCGCAGCCGCGAGCCGGCGCACGCCTCCATCGCGAGCAGCATCGTCCAGATGTAGGTGTAGTAGCGGCTACCGACGTCGGCGACGTCGAAGACGATCGCCTCCAGGTCGGCGAAGTGCTCGCGGCGCGGCCGTAGGCTTTCCGCGGTCGCGCCGTAGAGCGACACGACCGGCAGGCCCGAAGGCGGGTGGACCGAGCCCTGGACGGCTTCCATGTAGACCGCGCCGCCCTCCAGGCCGTGCTCGGGCCCGAAGAGGCGGACCAAACGCGCGTTCGGGGCCGCCTTCAGCGCCTTCCAGGTCGGCACGCCCTGCGAGGTGATGCCGGAAGCGTTCGTGATGAGGCCGATCCGCTTACCGGCCACCGGCCACGGCTTCTCGAGGAGGACGTCGATTCCGAAGCGGGCTCTTTCCATCCGGGAGCGAATCTTAGCGTGGCGCGGGAGGGTGCTCGGGCGGGCGGCCCTGGATGAGCGCAATCGCATGGGGAACGAGGCCGAGGATGGCCGACAGGCAGTCCGCGGCGCCGCCGGGAGAACCGGGAAGCGCAACGACGAGGGCCCTCCTGCGAACGCCGACGACTTGCCGCGAAAGGTAGGCCGCCGGGAACTCGCGCGAGGTCTCCGCCCGCATCTTCTCCGCCAGCCCCGGCACCTCGAAGTCGATCGCGGCGCGAACGGCCTCCGGCGTGCGGTCCCGCGGAGCGACGCCCGTGCCGCCCGTGAGCACGATGAGGTCGGCCTCGTCGGCGTCGGCCCGCGTGCGGATGGCGAGGGCGACCCGCTCCGGCTCGTCCGGGAGCGTCTCGCGCGCGACGACCCGGTGTGCGATGCCGGACTGCCGCAAAGCCTCCTCGCAGGCGGGGCCGCCGCGATCCACGCGCGCCCCGGCGGCCACGCCGTCGGAAACCGTAAAGATCGCGACGCGGAGAGTCATGCCGCTAATATAGTCCGCCTATGGCCCTCACGGACCGCCTCGGCCGCCCGCTCGGCAACCTGCGCCTCTCGGTCACGGACCGCTGCAATCTGCGATGCGACTACTGCATGCCCGAACAGGACTACGTCTGGCTGCCCCGCGAGGACCTCCTGCGGTTCGAGGAAATCGGAAGGCTCGCCGACGTCTTCGGCGCGCTCGGCGTGGAGCGGATCCGGCTGACCGGCGGCGAGCCCCTCGTGCGCCACGATCTGCCCGAGCTCGTGAAGATCCTCGCGGAGAAGCCGTGGCTTCGGGACCTGGCGATGACGTCGAACGGCGTGCTGCTCGAGGAGTGTGCGCGCGCGCTGCGCGAGGCGGGGCTTCACCGGATCACGGTCAGCCTCGACACGCTCCAGCCCGAGCGTTTCCAGAAGCTCGCTCGCTTCGACGAGCTGCCGCGCGTGCTGCGCGGCATCGAGGCCGCGGCGGGGGCCGGGTTCGCCTCCCTCAAGATCGACGCGGTCGTGATGCGAGGCGTCAATGACGACGAGCTCGCTGCCCTGATCGATCGCGCGAAGGGCTGGGGCGCCGAGATCCGATTCATCGAGTATATGGACGTCGGCGGCGCCACACGCTGGTCGCGGGAGCGCGTCGTGTCGCGAGAGGAAATGCTCCGGACGATTGCGAAGAGCCACGGCGAGATCGAGCCCATCGTCGAGAAGACCTCCGCGCCCGCCGAGCGGTTCCGCCTGCCCGACGGCACGACCTTCGGCATCATCGCCTCGACGACGGCGCCCTTCTGCCGCTCCTGCGACCGCAGCCGCCTGACGGCCGACGGCTTTTGGTATCTCTGCCTCTACGCCGCGCGCGGGCTCGACCTGCGGCGCCCGCTGCGCGAAGGCGTGTCCAGCGAGGAGCTCCGCGCTCTCATCGCCTCCGCCTGGGGAAACCGCTCCGACCGCGGGGCCGAGGAACGCCTGGCCCTGCGCGAGCGTTCGCCGCTCGTGCCGCTGACGGAACTGAAGAAGGACCCGCATTTGGAGATGCACACGAGGGGTGGTTAGAGATTGTGGGGCCTCTATGGGAGGTCATGAATTGTGAGTCGTGAGTCATGTGTCGCCACGAGAAGTCTTGTTTCTACGACTCACGTCTCATAACTCACGACTCACGACCCTCCCGTCGGTATGTCCCAGACCTGCCGCCCGACTTCTCCAGCAGCAGAATCTCCTTGATCACCGCGGCTCTATCGAGCGCCTTGACCATGTCGTAGAGCGCCAGGCACGCGGCCGCAACGGCGGTCAGGGCCTCCATCTCGACGCCGGTCTTCCCTGTGATGCGCGTCGTCGCGGTCACGACGGCCTCCCGACGCTCGCGGTCGAGGGCGACGTCCACTTCGACCGACTCGAGCGCGAGGGGATGGCAAAGGGGAACAATCTCCGACGTGCGCTTGGCCGCCTGGATGCCGGCCACCCGGGCCACTGCCAGCGCGTCTCCCTTCGCCAGGCTTCCCGACGCGAGAGCCGCAAAAGCGGTGCGCCCCATCGCCACCGCGCCGCGCGCCACGGCGACGCGCCGCGTCGCCCCCTTCTCTCCCACGTCCACCATGCGCGCCCGCCCGCGGGCGTCTACGTGGAGGACGCTTCGGCGCAGCGGTACTCCGGTCCGCGGCCGGCGCGGCTTCTCGCGCCGCGGCTTTTCGCTCTCGCTCATGTCCTCTGCCTCTGCGCGGCGTATTCCTCGAGCGTGTTCAGGTTGGCGAACGCCGCGCCCGAGGGGTCGATCGCCCGCCACTCCGGCTCCTCGAAGATCTCTGCCCCCACATCTTCCGCGAGCCCGTGCAGCGAGAGCTCCCCCTCCGCGACCCGACGAACAGCCTTCGCGAGAACGGATCGCCGCCAGACGGCGGCCAGCGGCTGAAGACGTCCTTCGGCGCGGGGGATGACCGCGGGGGCTTCCGTCGCGAGCGACCGTTGCGCGATCGCGCGCAGGAGCGCGGGCGGCACCCCCGGCAGATCCACCCCGAGCACGAAGACGCGATCGGCCGCTTCCTCGAGGGCCCGGACGAGGCCGTGGATCGCCGCGTGCTGTAGCGCGCGGTCCAGAACGACGCGGGCCGGTCCCACCGGGTAGGGCGGCGGCGCCTTGGCCACCACGAGCACCTCCTCGAAGAGCTCCGCGAGGCGGTGCGTCTGGAATTCGAGCAGCGTCCCGGCGCCGTATGGCAGCTCCGCCTTGGGCCGGCCCATCCGGCGCGAAGCTCCGCCGGCCAGGACGGCAGCCGGCATGGGGATCTTCGTCACTTGTCCGAGCCGCCCCCGAGGATGATCGGCAGCCCGGACTTCGGGTTGCCGATGACGACGACCTTCGCGTTCGGGCTCATCGCGAGCTTTTCGGTCGCCTCGATGCCCTTCCACTCGAGCAGCTGCGCCGAGATCCCCTGCGCGACGATCTTCTGGAAGTCGGCGATGCCCTGCGCCTCGATGCGCTTGCGCTCGGCTTCCTGCTGCTCCTTGGCCAGGACGAACTTCATCTGCTCGGACTCCTGCTCGCGCTTCAACTTCTCCTGGATCGCGTTGGCGACGACGGGCGGCAGCCCGATCTTGCGCAGCAGGACCGACTCGACGATGACGCCGCGGCCGCTCGTCATCTTCCGCACGAGCTCGAAAGTCTCGCGCGCGATCTGCTCGCGCTCGGAGGAGTACAGCGCCTTGGCGTCGTAGGAAGCCGTGATCTCGCGGATCGCCGAGCGGACCTGCGGCACCACGACGACCTCGGCGTAGTTGATGCCCACCGTCCGGTACATCTCCGCGGCCTTCGCCGGATCGAGCCGGAAGAGGACCGACCCCTCGAGGTCCATCGTGAGTCCCTCCTTCGACGGAACCTCGGCGGTCTCCTTCAGTTCCAGGGTCCGGATGGACATCTTGTGGACGCGCGTGAAGGGCAGGATGAGGTGAACGCCGGGCGGCAGCGAGTTTGGCGAGACCCTCCCGAACAGGTCCTTGACGCCGACGTGCCCGGCGGGGACGACCGTGATCGGCGCTCCAATCACGACCAGCACGAAGAGCACGAGTGCGATGATCGCGCGCCGCACGAACCGGGGGCCGGGCAGCGCCGGCGGAACGATCTCGAACGTCTTTCCCGACATGGGTCCTCCTTAGCCTGGAAGGCTACGGGCGGAGAATATGCCTATCGGGGGGCGGGTCAGGTCTGTGAAAGTCCTCGCTCGGAAGGCCGCGGCCGTCGGCGGGCCTTGCCGACGCTCGGCAAGCCTCGAGAAAAGTCACACTTTCACAGACCTGACCCCCAACTAGACGAGCTTGAGCAGGTGCCCCATCTTGTTCTTCTTTGCCTCGAGGTACTTGCGCGAACGGTCGGTCGGGTGCACCTCGAGCGGAACGCGCTCGACGATCTCGAGCCCGTAGCCGTCGATGGCGACGTACTTGGACGGGTTGTTGGTCATGAGGCGCATCCTGCGCACGCCGAGGTCCCGCAGGATCTGGCAGCCCACGCCGTAGTTGCGGATGTCGGGCGGGAAGCCCAGCTTCTCGTTCGCCGACACGGTGTCGTGGCCCTCGTCCTGCAGCTCGTAAGCCTTCAGCTTGTTGATCAGGCCGATGCCGCGACCCTCCTGCAAGAGATACAGGAACACGCCGCGGCCGGCCTCGACGATCTTCTCCATCGCGAGCTCGAGCTGCTCGCCGCAGTCGCAGCGGGCCGAGCCGAAGACGTCGCCCGTCAGGCACTGGGAGTGGACACGCACGAGCGTCGGCTCCTCCTCCGTGATCGTGCCGTGGACGAGGGCGATGTGCTCCTCGTGCGTCACGTCGCTGCGGTACGCGTACAGCCGGAACTCGCCGAGGCGCGTCGGCAGGTGCGGCGAGGCGATCCGCTGCACGAGCCGCTCGGTCTTCAACCGGTAGCGGATGAGGTCCGCGACGGTGACCATCGGAAGCTGAAACCGTTCGCAGAACCGGGCGAGGTCCGGCACCCGCGCCATGGTGCCGTCCTCGTTCATGATCTCGCAGAGAACGGCCGACGGGTTCATCCCGGCGATGCGCGCGAGGTCGACCGAGGCTTCCGTCTGCCCGGCCCGTTTCAGCACGCCGCCGCGCTGCGCGCGCAGCGGAAACATGTGGCCCGGGCGGTTCAGGTCCGATGGCTTGCTCGCCGGGTCGATCGCGGCCTTCACCGTCGCGGCGCGATCGGCGGCCGAGATTCCGGTCGTCGTCCGGCCGCGCGCCTCGATCGACACCGTGAAGGCCGTGCCGAAGTTCGAGGTGTTCTCCGTGACCATCGGCGGCAGCTCCAGGGCGTCGCACCTCTCCTCGGTGAGGGCGAGGCAGATCAGGCCCCGCCCCTCGCGCGCCATGAAGTTGATCGACTCCGGAGTCACCTTCTCCGCCGCCACCACGAGGTCTCCCTCGTTCTCCCGGTCCTCGTCGTCCACGACGACGACGAACTTGCCCTCGCGCAGGGCCTCAACGGCCTGCTCGATGGGGGCGAAGGCGAAGGCGCTGCGCTCAGTCACGGAGGTAGTTTCTCACGGGGTCAGGTCTGAATTCTTCGGAATTTCAGCCGCACCGCTCCGCGGGTCGAGAGCGCCTATGAAATTCCGAAGAATTCAGACCTGACCCCCTCAGAAGATGACCCCCTCAGAAGACCGCGGGCTCCTCATAAGTGGCAAACACTTCTCTCATGACGTCGGAAATCTCCCCCACGGTGGCGTAGGTCTTCACGGCTTCGACCAGCGGCGGCATGACGTTCTTCCCGTCCGCGCAGGCCTGGCGCAGTGTGGCCAGCGCCGACGTGACTGCCCGGCCGTCCCGTGTCCGTCGGACCTCGGCGAGGGCCTCCTTCTGCTGACCCTCCACCGCGTCGTCGATGTAGAGCGTCTCGATGGGTTGCTCGACCTGGTCCACGAAGTCGTTGACGCCGACGACGATCTTTTCGCCCGAGTCGAGCGCGCGCTGATAGGCGTACGCGGCGTCCATGATCTCCCGCTGCGGGAACCCGGCCTCGATGGCCTCGACCATGCCGCCGAGCTCGTCGATCCGCCGGAAGTAGTCGAAGCACCCGCGCTCCATCTTCGTCGTCAGGTCTTCGATGAAATAGGAGCCCGCGAGCGGGTCGATCGTGTTCGCGACACCCGACTCGTGAGCGATGACCTGCTGCGTGCGCAGCGCGAGCTTGACGGCGAAGTCCGAGGGCAGCGCGAGCGTCTCGTCCAGCGAGTTGGTGTGCAAGGAGTTCGTGCCGCCGAGTACGCCCGCGAGCGCCTGGATCGCCGTGCGCACGACGTTGTTGTAGGGCTGCTGCGCCGTGAGCGAGCAGCCCGCCGTCTGCGTGTGGAAGCGGCACATCCATGAGCGCGGGTCCTTTGCCCCGAACCGCTCGCGCATCGTCTTCGCCCAGATGCGGCGCGCGGCGCGGAACTTGGCGATCTCCTCGAAAAAGTCGTTGTGCGAATTGAAGAAGAAGGAGAGCCGGGGCGCGAACTCGTCCACCGGCAGGCCCGCCTCGATTCCGTACTGCACGTACTCGACGCCGTCGCGCAGCGTGAACGCGAGTTCCTGGAGCGCGGTCGAGCCGGCCTCGCGAATGTGATAGCCCGAGATCGAAACAGGATTGAAGCGCGGCACTTCCTTCGCGCAGAACTCAATCGTATCGACTATCAATTGCATTGCCGGTCTCGGCGGATAGATCCATTCTTTCTGCGCGATGTACTCTTTCAGAATGTCGTTCTGAATTGTGCCGCCGATCTTCTTCCAGTCGGCGCCTTGCTTCTCCGCAACTCCGAGGAACATTGCGAAGATCATCGAGGCCGGCGCGTTGATCGTCATCGAAGTCGTAACGTTTTC
>JBGPGG010000010.1:0-43782 GCA_041483715.1 Thermoanaerobaculia bacterium | reverse complement strand
GCCGTTGTCGGTAGTGAAGACGACGATGGTGTTGTCGTCCATGCCCATGTCCTTGAGCTTCTTCATAACAAGGCCGATGTCGTCGTCCATCTGCGCCATGCCGGCTTCATGGATGGACCAGCCGTTCGTCGAGTTGCGCAGCGCCTCGTACTTGGGCGAAAGGTGCGTAACGATGTGCATGCGCGTCGGATTTAGCCAGAGGAAAAACGGCTTGCCGTCGGCCTTCGCCTTGTCGATGAACTTCAAGGCGAGGTCGCGGATCTCGTCGTCCACGGTCTGCATGCGTGTCGGACACAGTTCTCCGGCGTCCTGGATCTTCTGCTTGCCCACCTTGCCCCAGCGCGGATCTACGGTCGGGTCGTCCACGCTGGTCGCCCACGAATGAACCATATTCCGCGGACCGACTTTCGGCCGGAGGTCCTGCGGGTAGTTCGGATGGCACGGGTCCTCCATCGCGTCGAGGTGATAGAGGTAACCGAAGAACTCGTCGAAGCCGTGGACGGTGGGCAGGAATGGATTCAGGTCGCCCAGGTGATTCTTGCCAAACTGGCCGGTGGCGTAACCCATGGCCTTCAACGCCGTCGCGATGGTCACCGCCTCCGCGGGCAATCCGACCGGCGAACCGGCCTGGCCGACGGTGGTCATGCCGGTGCGGATCGGGAGCTCGCCGGTGATGAAGTTGGCGCGACCCGCCGTGCAGCTTGCCTCGGCGTAGTAGTCCGTGAACAGCATCCCCTCGGCGGCAAGCTTGTCGAGGTTCGGCGTCCGCCCGGCCATCATGCCGCGGTGATAGGCACCGATGTTCCAAATGCCGATGTCGTCGCCCATGATGACGACGATGTTTGGTTTCTTGCCCGACGCCTGGCCGAACGCTGGCGATGCCAGAGCGATCAGCGCGACGCCGAGGTCTGCCAGGAGCTTTGAAAGACGCAGATTCATGTTTCCTCCTATTTGATTCGGTTGTTAAAACGACAACGCGAGATAAACCATCGGACCGTTGTACCTGGAATTCAATTTGACCCGCTGGGCCACATTGCGCGAGACCGTTGAGGTTTCGTAGTAGTCGGTCACACCCAGCCCCACGTTCTTCGTAAAGATGGAGTTAAGCCCCCCAAGGGCTTCGTCACCCTCGTTCTCCACCCGAGCACCGGGCGTCATAGCAAGGTTGCCGGCCGCGAAAATCCGCGACTCGCGACGGCGTCAGCCACCTGTCGACCCCGCACCCTTCCGGAAGAAGAGGTCGAAGAGCTTCTTGTCCCCGATCAGATGGCTGAGCTCCCAGAAGGCGAAGAACGGGACGAACGCGACAAAGAGGACGAGTGTCCGCCCGAGAATCTCGTAGACGCCCTGGTCCAAGAGGGCCTCGAAGCTCGCCACGAGAGTCTTCCCGTGCACGAGTCCCTCGATAAGGTGTTCGAGAACTGCGAAAGCCGCGACAAGGGCTCCATAGACCAGGGACGAGCGCAGGACCGAGAAGGCCAACGTCTTGCGAGCTCCCTTCTGGCCGAGTCCCATGGCCTTGCCGATCAGGATGACCTTGGCAATCACGAGCGCCTCGATGAGCGCATAGCCGTAGCGAAAGGAGCTGACGCCGAACTCGCGTGAAATGAGCCTCCGGTACGTGAGGAACGCGACGAAGAAGGCCGCGAGATAGGCGAAGATCAGCAGAAGCAACCGGAACTCTTCGGCCGCCTTCTCCTTGAGTTGCGTCTTCCTGTCGCTGGCCATCTCTCTTGCAGCGGCCAATCTACCTCCAGAAGAAAGGGCGCACCGTTGCCGAACGTCGCCTTCGCGACGCTCGCGCCGCTCGCATAGATCCGTCTTACTGTTCGAGCTTGACCTTGAGCCCCTCCGCGGCCAGCTTGAGGCTGGCGCCCTTGGTCACGCTCTTGAGATCGATCTCCACGCCATTCTTGTTCACGAGTGCGCTGACACCGACACCCTTGCCGGCCGTAGCACCGGCGCCAGCGGCCGCGTAGACGCCTTCAAAGTCCTCGAGCTTCTTCAGGTTGAACACCTTGCCCGTGGACTGCGCTTTGGTCACGCCCACCTCGGCCACGGAGAGCCCCTCGATCTTGAACTTATGCGTCTTCCCCTTGTAAGTCAGTGTGCCGTTGCCCCAGCTCCAGCCGACGCCGAGAGCCATCGAACCCTCGGACAGCTTCACGGTGCCATCTGGCTTCTTGGCGTCCGTGGCCAACGCGGACCCGGACAGAAGCGCCATCACTCCTCCAACAGCAATCGATGCGATCAACCGACGATTCATGAGCTCCTCCTTCTTACTTCCAGGCTCAATGACGGAGACCGGGTCATTCCGGTTGCCCCACGGCAGTCTATCCCGCTTGCCACCCGCCTTTCTCTGGAGGAAGCTGGCGGCCCCGAAACCATGAAAGACCTGCTGACCGTTCTGCCGATGGCCTTCGTCATGGTCGCCGGACCTCAGATCGTCACCGCGGTCGTGCTGGCGACGGGGGCGCGCGCAAGACGGGACTCCGTGTTCTTCCTCCTGGGCGCCGCCGCGGCGACGACCACTGGAGTGACCGTCGCCTACCGGCTGACCGGACTCTTGAAATCGAGCGCATCGCCCTGGAGCGCCGACGCGCGGCTCGAGGGCGCCGTGGACGTCGCGATCGTCGGCGTGCTGCTACTCCTGGCCTGGAAGGTCTTCCGCGACCGGACTCGCACCGAGCCGCCGCGCTGGATGGCGAAGCTGGAAACGGCCACGCCGCTCTTCGCCCTGAAGATGGGATTGCTGCTCTTCCTACTGCTGCCGGGCGATCTGCTGAGCATGGCGACCGTGGGCGCCTACCTCGCCCACCACGACGTGGCCTGGTGGCACAGCCTCTTCTTCGTCGCTCTCACGGTCGCCCTGGCCGGCGTCCCGCTCCTCCTCCTGCTCGTGCTCGGAAGGCGCGCCAGCGAGCTCCTCCCCAAGGCGCGCGGCTGGATAGCGGCCAATTCGTGGATCGTCAGCGAGGTGGTGATCGCGTTCTTCCTGCTGATGACCTTCAAGAGCCTGCTCGGCGCCTGACTGAGGCAGGCACGCGAGCCCGGCAGGGCGCGAGCAACCTCAGCGGGGGATCGGCAGATCGAGGGCCACGGCGAGGGCGCGGTCGAGCTCCGAGGCCTTGCGCGACGAGAGCGACCCTACGAAATGCGTCAGCTTCCGCTTGAACAGAAGCGAGAGGAAGTCACAACGTGCCGCAGAGACCCGAGGAAGCCCTTCGTCGGGGCCGAGCGCGACCTCGGTAGAGATTCCAAGGACGCGACTGTAGATGGGTGCGCAGACAATCGTCGAGACGGCGTCGTTGTCCGCGATGAACGAACGCGATACGACGACGTAAAAGCCGGGCTTGTCGCCCCTCTCTGGTCGCGGTTCTGCGGTTCTGTAGATCTCGCCGCGCGTCACAGGTCGGCCTGCTCGGCGACGAGGGCCTTCTCCTCTCTGCGCAGCCGAACGACGTTTGCGGCGAAGGCCTTTCGATCGCGCTCCTCTCTGTCGTGCCTCTCTTGCCGGGCAACGAACTCCGCAAGAGCGAGACGCACGATCTCCGAACGGTTCGGCCGGCGCCTTCTCGATGAAGGGTTCGGGGGTACGGTCCCGGCGATCCGCTCGAGGCTGTTGAGCGTCTCAATGTCAATGGAGATTGCAATAGTTTTCACATCAATAATCCTAACATAGTTGGCTTGGCAAGGCGCCCCGAAACTTGAAACTCCCGTTTACGCTATCCGCGTGGCGCGGCGGGCCTGCTCGCGGCCGAGCGACGGCAGCGCCCGGCGGGGCTGGCAGCGGGAGCGCCATCGGGGCGCTTCAGAACCAGATCCCGCTCAGGCGCGGGCGGGAACGGCGCCTTCCCCACGATCGCGGCGCAATAAAGAGGGAATCCCAGTACCATGAAAAGTCAGCACTCGACAACGAGATTTCTTGGTACTCTGCCGCCCGGCGTAGCGGCGCCGGCAGCGAATTCGCGGCGAGGAACCGCGGTACGCCCTCAGACGATGCGCGTGGCGCGGCGGGTCTCCTGCTTTCCGAGCGAGAGCAGGCTGCCGATGAGGCCGGCGGCTGCTCCGGCGGCGGGCAGGAGCAGCGCGGTGGGAACGCTCAGAAACCCCACCCACAGGACCGAGAGCACCGGGTGGGGCTCCCGCGCGAGCCAGTAGGTGGCGAAGCGATAGGTCGCGTAAAGGAGTCCGAGCGCGACGCCTCCGCCGACGAGCCCCTCGGCGGTCGCGTAGAGCCAGAACGGCGCGCGGATCGCGGATTCGGTCGCGCCCATCAGGCGCATGATCCCGACTTCGTCGCGGTGGAGATCGAGCGCGAGGCGCACGGCGGAAGCGACGGAGAGCACCGCCGCGAGCGTGAGAACACCGCCGAGGAAGAGCCCCGCGTTGCGAACGAGCGCGATGGCGTCCCGGAAGCGGCGCGAAAACTCCTCCTCCGACTCCGCCGACTCCACGCCCGTCCAGAGCCGGGCCGCGGCCGCGATCTCCGGCGCGGTGCGGGCCGAGGCCCCCGGCTTCAGGATCACTTCGAGCGACGGCGGGAAGGGCGCCTCCTTGAGGTCCGACAGGGCGTTGCCGAGGTCCGGATACGCGCGGCGAAATCGCTCGAGGGCCGCTTCGCTGCCCACGGTGCGCACGGTCTTGATCCGCGGATCCTGCTCGAGCCGCGCGGCGAGCGCCGCCGCGTCCGCCTCCGGCTGCAGCGTGACCACGACCGCTGTCGGTTCGGGCTCGGCGACGGCGAGGCGGCCGAGATTGCGCGACACGAGAGCGAGCAGGCCCGGCACGTAGAGGGCGAGAGCGATCAGCGTGATCGCGGCCGCGGTCTGCCGCGGGCTCGACCGCGAGATCGACCAGGCCTCCGAAAAGACGTAGCGGGGGCTAGCCATAGGGCGTGAAACGAAAAGCGTCAAAGGTGAAACGCGGACCCGAAGCTGGTCGCGCGCAGGCGGCCGTCCCCTCTTTTGAGGTTTTACGTTTCACGTTTTCCGCCTCACGTCAGGGGCAGAAACGGCGCCTCGCGCACGATGGGCATGCTCCCCCGCACGCGGTCCGGGTCGTGGAGGTGGCCCCGCTCGAGGGTGAGGGTGCGTTTGCCCATCCTGCGGATCATCTCGAGGTCGTGCGTCGCCACGACGACCGTCGTGCCGCGGATGTTGAACTCGACGAAGAGCCGCATGATCTCCTCGGCGAGGACGGGGTCGAGGTTGCCCGTGGGCTCGTCGGCCAGCAGCACCGTCGGCTCGTTGACGATCGCGCGCGCGATCGAAACGCGCTGCTGCTCGCCGCCCGAGAGCTCGTCGGGGTAGGAATTCATCAGGTGGTGCAGGCCCACGCGCTTCAGGACGTGGTACGCCCGGCGCTTCTGCTCGGCGCGCGGCAGCCCCAGCACGTTCTGGACGAACGAGATGTTCTCGAAGACGGTCTTTCGCCCGATGAGCTTGAAGTCCTGGAAGACGACGCCCATCGTGCGGCGCAGGTACGGGATCTGGCTCTGCGGGAGCACGCCGATGTTGCGCCCGTTGACGAGAATCTGGCCGGACGTCGGCGGCTCCTCGAGAAAGAGCAGGCGCAGCAACGTGGACTTGCCGGCGCCCGAGGGTCCGGTCAGGAAGACGAACTCGCCCGCTTCGACGCGGAACGAGATGTCCAGGAGCGCGTCGCGGAAGGCACCGTACTTCTTCGAAACGCCGTAGAGCTGGATCACGAGCCCGACTCGAGCGCGCGGGTCAAAGCCTCGCGCACGGCGGCCGGGTCGACCCGGCCCCCCGTCTTTTTCATGTCCTGGCCGACGAACCAGCCGAAGGTCGGGGACTTCCCCGAGCGGTAGAGCTCGACCTGCGAGGGGTTGGCGGCGACGATCTCCGCGACGGCCGCCTCGAGCGCGCCGGCATCGCGGATGCTGCCGAGCCCCTTCTCGGCCACGATCGCCGCGGCCTCCGCCGGGGAGTCGAGCATTGCGACGAAGACTTCCTTTGCCGAGGCGGCCGAGATCTCGCCCGACTCGACGAGCCGGATCAGCCCCGCGAGGCGCTCCGGCAAAACAGGAAACGAGAGCGCTTCCTCGTTCGAGATCTTGCGCTCCTTCATCCAGCGCAAGACCTCGCCGGTGACCCAGTTGGCGGCGAGCTTCGGCGGCGCCTGCGCGGCGGTCCGCTCGAAGTAGTCCGCGAGCTGACGGGACGAGACGAGCGTTTCGGCGTCCTGGAGCGAAAGCCCGAATGCCTCGACGAAACGCGCCCGGCGGGCCCGCGGCAGCTCGGGCATGCCGCCGGCGGCCTCCGCGATCCAGGCCTCGTCCACGACGAGAAGACCCAAATCTGGCTCCGGAAAATAGCGGTAATCGTCCGCTTCTTCCTTGCTGCGCATCGGAACAGTGCGTCCGGCCTTTTCGTCCCAAAGGCGCGTTTCCTGCACGATCTTCTCGCCGCGGGCGAGCGCCTCGCCCTGACGCTCGATCTCGTGCTCGATGGCTTTCGCCACGAACCGAATCGAGTTCAGGTTCTTGATCTCCACGCGCGTGCCGTACGGCGCCGTCTCGGAGGACCGTACCGAGACGTTCGCGTCGCAGCGCAGGCTCCCCTTCTCCATGTCGCCGTCGCAGACGCCGGTGTAGCGCAGCAGCCGGCGCAGCTCCGTGAGGTACGCGGCCGCCTCTTCGGAAGCTCGGATGTCGGGCTCACTGACGATCTCGACGAGCGGGACACCCGCCCGGTTCCAGTCGACCAGCGACACGTCGGTCGGGACGTCGTCGTAGGGCGTGTCGTGCAGGAGCTTGCCCGCATCCTCCTCGAGGTGCGCGCGCACCAGCCGGACCGCCTTCTCGCCTTGCGGCGTGTCGATCACGATCGCGCCGCCCGTCGAGAAGGGCCGGTCGTACTGCGAGATCTGGTAGCCCTTCGGAAGGTCCGGATAAAAGTAGTTCTTGCGCGCGAACTGCGATTCCCGGTGGATGGTCGCCCCGGCAGCCGTCGCCAGCCGGAGCGCGAGCGTCACCGCCTCGCGGTTCAAGACCGGCAGCGTTCCCGGAAACCCCAGGCAGACCGGGCAGGTCGCCGAGTTCGCCGGGGCCCCGACGGTCACCGGGCAGGCGCAGAAGATCTTCGAGCGGGTCTGGAGCTGGGCGTGGACTTCGAGCCCAATGACGGGAAAAACGCTGATTCTAGGGGGCGTTTCGACGGCCGACACCGGAGAATCTTAGCACGCGCTCTCCCCTACAATGCTCCCCGTGAGCGAGGCGGTGTGGCGCGAGGATCTGCTCGACGGTGTGATCCTGTTTCGTCCCGTCGCGACTCCGGAAGGAACCGTCGCGGTTTTCTCGGGGCGCGGGCACGCGCCGGAAGGCGAGGCAACACCGACGCCGTTTCTCGCGCGGCGCCTTTCGGACGCGCTCGGCCTCGACGGCCTGCCGATCCAATGGGCCAACCAGGTTCACGGCATCGCCGCTGCCACGGTGCGCGACCCCGCTCCAGCCGGACAGTCGCGCAGCGTCGGCGAGTGTGACGCGCTCGCGACCGATCGCCCCGGCGTCGCCCTCGTCGTCCAGACGGCCGATTGCGTGCCGATTCTCCTCGCCGCCCCCGGCGCCGTCGGCGCCGCGCACGCCGGCTGGCGCGGCTCGGCGAAGAACGTCGCGGCCGCCGCGGTCGCGGCTTTGTGCGATCTCGGCGCCGCACCAAGGAACTTGCGCGCATGGCTCGGCCCCTCAATCGGCCCCTGCTGCTACGAGGTCGGCGGCGAGGTCGCCGCCCAGTTCGCCGGCGACTTCGTGCGCGCCGGCTGCGGCAAGGGCTTCCGGCTGGACCTGCGCGCGGTCAACGCTGCGCAGCTCGAGGCGGCCGGCATCCCGCGCACCGCCATCTCCGTCCACCCTGCCTGCACGAAATGCGGCGGGGAGAAGTTTTCCAGCTACCGCCGCGACGGAGACCGGGCAGGCCGCATGATCGCGCTCATCGCGCGGATCTGATTCCGGCTTCCGGTATCGGTTCTCCGCAGGTGGCACGGCCCCGTCGCATGATCGGTTTCGTCGCTCGGCTCGAGTTCTAGGCGGACCGAGTTCCGGCGGTCGCCGGGGCAGGCAAGCGTTCGTAAAGAAACTCCGGCGCGAAATCGGCGCCGTTCGGCCACACCAGGGTCTCGTCGACGACAAAGCGCCGGAAGTAGTCGAGATCGCGCAGGGGCTCGAAGACCGGCCCGGAGAGCGCGTCGACAAGGTCGACCTCTCCCTCGCGACCGTCGCTGAAACGGAGCCAGACCTGATGGCCCGCGAGGGCTTTCGCCTCTGTAACGGTGACGTTCATCCCTATTCGAGCGGCGCAATCGGCTCGAGCGGTTTGCCTTCGGCCGCGAGTTCCCAATCCCGAGCCAATTCTCGCCTGTGAAGATGGTACCACTCCAGGACGTGGCTGAGAGCTCGCGGTGGGAACGCTCCCGAGACGAAGCCAGTCGGAATCTCGACGACGACCCGGTGTTCGCCGTAGGTCGCGTGAAAGTGAGGTGGCCCGTGCTCGCGATAGAACATCCGGACAGTGATGCCGAGAAAACGGCTGATGATCGGCATGGCGGGTCGCAGCCTACGCCGGCGTCAGGTCCGCGTAGCGCGCGACGAACTTCTTCTTGCCGGCCCGGTCGAAGTAGACCGTGAGGCGCGTTTCCTCGCCCGAGCCTTCCTCGGTGAGGATGACGCCGTAGCCGTAGCGCGGGTGGCGCACGCGCTTGCCGCGGCGCAGCGGCCGGTCGTCTTTCGGCTCTACTTCGTACGCGCGCGCCGAGAAGATCGTCGGCGCGGGCCGCCCGAAGAACTGCTCCTCGAGCGCCGCCTTCGGGATCTCCTCCACGAAGCGGGAGGGCCGGCGGGCTTCGATCCTGCCGTACACCATCCGCCGTTCGGCGAGCGTGAGGGTCAGCGAGTCCTTCGCACGGGTCATTCCCACGTACAGCAGGCGCCGCTCTTCCTCAAGCTCGTCTTCGTCTTCCTTGGATTGCCCGTGCGGCAGGTAGCCCTCCTCGAGCCCCACCGCGAAGACGGTCGCGAACTCGAGTCCCTTGGCCGCGTGCAGCGTCGAGAGCGTCACGGCGCCTCCCGGCGCGGCCGAGTCCGCATCCGTCGCGAGGGCGACCGTGTCGAGATACTCCGCGATCGTCGCGCCCTCGGCGTTGCGGCGCTCGAACTCGCCTGCCGAGGACAGGAGCTCCTCGATGTTCTCGCGCCGCGCGACGTCCTCGCGGTCCTCCGAGCCCTCGTAGAGCGCCGCGTAGCCGGTGACCGAGAGCAGGTGCCCGAGCAGGGCGGAGGGCGTCCACGTGGCCGCCTTCTCGTGGAGGTCGAGGACGACTTCGCGAAACCGGGCCAGCGCGGTGCGCGCGCGCTCGGTCAACCCGGGTGGATTCTCCGAGACCTCCCACCAGGAGCGGCCGCTCTCGCGCGCCGCCGCCGCGAGGCGGTCGAGCGTCACCGCGCCGATCCCGCGGGCGGGAACGTTCACGACGCGCCGGAACGCGAGATCGTCCTCGGGCCGCGCGGCCAGCCGCAGGTACGCCAGCGCGTCCTTGACCTCGGCCCGCTCGTAGAACTTCATGCCGCCGACGACGATGTATGGAATGCGCCGCCGCACCAGCTCTTCTTCGAAGGGGCGGGACTGGGCGTTGGTGCGGTAGAGGATCGCGATCTCGCCCGGCGCCTTTCCGGAGGAGGCGATCTCGCGCGCGACCGCCTCGGTCTCGGCGCGGTCCTCCTCGAAGCGCCACAGGCGCACGGCCGCGCCCTCTCCGCGGTCCGCGCGCAGGCGTTTCTCGCGCCGGCGCCGGTTGTGGGAGACGAGGCCCGCGGCCGCGGAGAGGATCTTCGCGGTCGACCGGTAGTTGCTCTCGAGCGCGACCACGCGCGCTCCCGGAAAATCCTCCTCGAAGCGCAGGATGTGCTCGACCTCCGCGCCGCGCCAGCGGTAGATCGCCTGGTCTTCGTCTCCGACCGCGCAGAACGAGTCGGCGCCTTCCCCGAAGAGCTTGACGAGGGCGTCCTGCGACGTGTTGGTGTCCTGGTACTCGTCGATGAGCAGATGGCGCACGCGCCGCCTCTCCTCCGCGAGCAGCGCGGCGTTGCCCGATAGCAGCCTCACGGACCGGGCGATCAGGTCGTCGAAGTCGAGCGCGCTCGTCGCGGCGAGCTTCTTCTCGTAGAGCGCGTAGATCTGCCCGATGCGCTCGCCCGCAAAGTCGGTTTGCGTCGCGGCGAAGCGCTCCGCGGAAACGAGCGCGTTCTTGGCGCTGGAGATCCGCCCGCGCACGACGTTGGGAGGAAGCGCCTGCTCCGAGATCGAGAGCTCCCCCATCGCCTCCTTGACGAGGGCGAGCTGGTCGGAGGAATCGGCGATTGCGAAGCGGGGCGGCAGGTTCGCCTCGCTCGCGCGGCGGCGCAAAAGGCGCAGGCACCAGGCGTGGAACGTGCCGATGAACGATCCGAAGGCGGCCCCGCCGATGAGACGCTGCGCCCGCCCGCGCATCTCGGCTGCGGCCTTGTTCGTAAACGTCACCGCCACGATCGCCCGGGGATCGACGCCCCCGCACACCAGATGCGCCAGGCGGTGCGTGATCACGCGCGTCTTGCCCGAGCCCGCGCCCGCGAGGACGAGCAGCGGGCCCTTCGTGTGGAGGACCGCCTCCCTTTGCTCCGGGTTCAGGCCGTTCAGGAGGTCAGATTTCGGATTGCGGATTTCGGATTTCGGATTTCCCAAGGCCGGAAGTCTAATTCATTCCAAATCCGAAATCCGAAATCGTCTATTCCACCGTCACCGACTTCGCGAGATTCCGCGGCTGATCCACATCGCATCCCCTCCGCACCGCGACATGGTACGCGAAGAGTTGCAGGGGAACGACCGAGAGGATCGGCTGGAGCTCCGGGATCGTCTCGGGAACGAGGATCACGTGGTCGGCGATCGCGGCGACCTCGGCATCCGGCCGCGTGCCGACGACGATCGCGATGCCGTCGCGCGACTTGACCTCGCGCAGGTTCGAGAGCGTCTTCTCGCGCCAGGCATCGTGGGGCGCGAGTACGATGACCGGCATGTTTTCGTCGATCAGCGCGATCGGCCCGTGCTTCATCTCGCCCGCCGGGTAGCCCTCGGCGTGGATGTAGGAGATCTCCTTCAGCTTCAGAGCCCCCTCGAGCGCCACCGGGTAGTGAAGGCCGCGCCCGAGGTAGAGGAAGTCCTTCGCGTGCTGGTAGCGCCGGGCGAGCTCGTCGAGCTCGGGCTCGATCGCGAGCGCGCCGCCGACCGCCTTGGGCAGGTGCGCCAGCGCGAGGCGCTCTTCCGGCGAGAGGACCGGCGCAAGGCCGCGCGAGGCGCGCAGCTTCGCCGCGATCAGAAACAGCACCGCGAGCTGGGTCGTGAAGGCCTTGGTGGAGGCGACGCCGATCTCCGGCCCCGCGTGCGTCGCGAACACCGCCTCCGCCATGCGAGCGATCTGGCTACCCGGAGAGTTCACGATAACCGCGATGGGCGAGCCTGAGCGCCGCGCCTCCGAAAGCGCCGCCACGGTGTCCGCCGTTTCGCCCGACTGCGAAATGCCGAGCGTCAGCGTGCGCTCGTTGACGACGGGCCTGCGGTACCGGAACTCGCTGCCGTAGTCGACCTCGACCGGGATGCGCGCCATCCCCTCGATGAGGAACTTGCCCACCGTGGCCGCGTGCCAGGAGGTCCCGCACGCGAGCAGCAGGACGCGGTCGAACGACGCCACGCGCTCGGGCGACAGGAGCGGCGAGTCGAGATAGAGCTCGCCGGACTCGAGCGACACCTTGCCACCCAGCGTTTCGGCGATCGCCGTCGGCTGTTCGTGGATCTCCTTGGCCATGAAGTGGCGAAAGCCGCCCTTCTCCGCCGCCACGGCGTCCCACAGGATTCGGTGGACGGGGCGGTCGAGACGGTCCCCCTTCGCGTTGACGACGCGCACGCCCGCGGCGTCCACGCGGGCGACGTCCCCGTCCTCGAGGAAGATGACGTCGCGTGTCCAGGGCACGAGGGCCACGGGGTCCGAGGCGACGAAGTTCTCGCCCTGACCGAGGCCGAGCACGATCGGAGGCCCCGAGCGCGCGGCCACGAGGACGCCCGGCTCGAGGCTCGAGGAAACGAGCACGGCGTAGGCGCCGGTCAGCTTGCCGACCGCAGCGCGCACCGCGGCGAGGATGTCCCCCGTAAACGCCGCCTCGACCTCGTGGGCGAAGACCTCGGTGTCGGTCTCGCTCGTGAAGCGGTGTCCGGCGGCCGCCAGCGCCGCCTTGTGCTCGACAAAGTTTTCGAAAATGCCGTTGTGCACGACGACGATCTTTCCGGTGCAGTCGGTCTGCGGGTGCGCGTTCGGCTCGGTGGGCCGCCCGTGCGTGGCCCAGCGCGTGTGCCCGATGCCGGTGAGCCCCGGCGCGGGGCTGCCCGAGAGCTTCTGGACGAGGTTGCCGAGCTTTCCGGGCGACCGGTGGATCGTGAAGCCGCCATTCGCGAGCGTCGCGATCCCGGCCGAGTCGTAGCCGCGGTACTCGAGCCGCTTCAGCCCCTCGAGAAGGAGAGGACTGGCTTGCCGGGGTCCGACGTATCCGACGATGCCGCACATGGGGCTACGCCGGGAAACGGAAAACGGAAAACGGAAAACGCGGGACCGAACCGTGAATTGTCATGGGAGCGCGTATTTTAACCCGATTTCCTGGCCTTGCGGCGGGCCACCCAGCCCGCGTTGTTGACCTGTGGCACGCGGGAAAGGGCCAGGGCCCCGTCCGGGACGTCCTGCGTGACAGTCGTCCCCGCGCCCACGTAGGCGCCCTTGCCGATCGTCACGGGGGCGACGAGCTGGCTGTCCGTCCCGACGAAGGCGCCCTCGCCGATCGTCGTCCGATGCTTCTGCTGCCCGTCGTAGTTGCAGGTGATGACGCCCGCGCCGATGTTGGATCCGGCCCCCACGTCCGCGTCGCCGAGGTAGGCCAGGTGCTGGGCCTTGGCGCCCTTGCGCACGATCGTGTTCTTGGTCTCGACGAAGTTGCCGATCCGGACGTCTTCCTCGAGCTCGGAGCCGGGCCTCAGCCGGGAGAAAGGGCCCACCCGCGCGCGCGCGCCGATCTTCGCTCCCTCGGTCTCGCAGTGCGGCCCGACGACCGCGCCGGCGGCAACCGACGTATCCACCAGCCGCGTGAAGGAGAGGACTTCGCAGCCCTCGGCCAGCGTCGTCCGGCCCTCGAGGGACACGAACGGGTGCAGGACGACGTCCGGCGCGAGCGCGACCCGCGGCCCGATGCGGACCGTCGCGGGATCGAGCACGGTTACGCCCGCGTCGAGCGCCCGTTCGACGCCGCGCCGGTGCTCCATTTCCTCGGCGGCGGCGAGGTCGCGGCGGGTGTTCACACCCCAGGCCTCCCGCCAGTCCTCGGCCTCGATCGCTTCGATCTTCCCCTTGCCGGCAGCGAGGATCGCGACGGCGTCCGTCAAGTAGTACTCCCCCGAGGCCGGGTTGCGATCGATCTTCGCGAGGGCCCTGGCGAGGGCGTCGGCCGAAAAGCAGTAGACGCCGGCGTTGACCTCTCGGATGCGCTTCTGGCGCGCCGAGGCGTTCCTCGCCTCGACGATCCCGACGGCGCGGCCCCGGCCGTCCCTCACGACGCGCCCGAAATCGCCGGGCTCCGGCGGGCGGAAGGAGAGGAAGACGAGGTCGAGGTTCTTCTCGCGCCGCAGGCGGACGAGGCGCGCGAGCGTCTCCTCGCGCAGCAGCGGCGTGTCCCCGGCCAGGACGACTACCGGGCCGCCGCCACTGCCGATCGCCTCGCGCGCGCGGGAGACGGCGTCGCCGGTGCCGAGCGGCGGGTCCTGGATCGCGAAGCGGACGTCGCGCCCCTCGAGGGTCGAGGCGAGGCGCTCGTGGTCGGCCCCGACGACGACGACGACGCGCGACGGCGACAGGCCCTCGGCGGCGTCCAGGACGGCCTCGATGAGAGTGCGCCCCGCCACGCGATGGAGCACCTTGATCAGCGAGGAGCGCATGCGCGACCCGACCCCGGCGGCCAGGATGACGACGCACGGGGCCGCCTCCGCAGCCGGAGCGGAAGGCGACTTCCGGGCCCCTCTGGAGGGCTTTTTCATTGGGTCAGTATAGAAGCAGCCGACATCCCGCTGCCGACTCTCGACTCTCGACTGTTGACTGTCCTACGAAGCAAGCAGCCTCTGAAACTCCGGCATTTCGCGCACCGGGTCGAAGTCCCGGTCGTGGCGCGCGAGCACCCTGTGCCGCTGGTCTCCCTCGATCGCCTTCTGCAGATGCGCCAGCGCAGTCTCGAGATCGCCCTGCTGCGCGTGGCAGCAGGCGAGAAGGAAATCCACCCGGCCGCTTCCGTTCTTCTTCGCGGCGCGTTGGAGGTGCTCGATCGCTTCGGCCACATTGCCGCGGTTCTTCTCGAGGACCGCCGCGTAGTAGAAGTCCTCCGGCTCGGTCAGGGCGGGATGCGGGTCGCGCCGCTGGCGTTCGCAGACGGTCAGGTAGACGCGGGCGCGGTCCACGAGCTCGCGCTCCTCGGGATACTTCTGGATGAGGTCGAGAAAGTGCCGCTCCGCCTCCTCGCGCTTCTTCTTCTGGAGGGCCGCGACGCCGCGGTCGTAATCCTTGCGGGCGTTCTCCGTGTGCTTGGAGAGCTCCCTGAGCGTCGTGGCCTTCTTCGGCGCCGGCGCATCGGCCGCTCCTCCGATCAGGCCCAGCTTCTCCATCTTCTTCTCGAGGTCGTCGATCCGCACGGAGAGCGCGTCGGCGAGGGCCTGAACGCTCATCTTCTCCGCGTTGTCCTTCAGGAACCTCAACTCTGCTTCCGACCAGCGTTTGACCATCTCGATTACACCTCCAGGGCGTCTTGTGAAAAACGGCGTATTGTAGGGAGCCTCCGGCTCGCTGTCAAATGACGGTGGGCGCGGGCGAGACTTCGGCATGAGGTGATGATGACGCGCAAGCCCCTGATGGTCGTCCTGTTCTGCCTCGCGGGCGCGGTCGCCCTTTCGGCCAGGGCGCCCGACCGGTCCCTCGCCGCGACCGGCACGATCGCGAAACTGCAGGCCTCCGAGCGCACGCTCACGGTCACACTCGCGGACGGCTCCGAGGCCCGTTTCCTCTGGAACGCCGACACGAAGATCAACGGCGTCCTCGCCCCGGGAGCGAGGGTGACGATCCGCTACGAGGCGGGCGCGGACGGAAAGAACCTCGCCCAGCAGATCAGCGTCTCGCGCAGCTAGAAACCCGGGAGCCGGAAGACCGGCCCACTATTTGCTAGAATCGCGCCGCGGCGCGCACAAGCCGCGGCGAGGAGGACGAAGCCCATGGGGATGTACATCATCGCGGAACCGTGCATCGGCACCAAGGACACCGCCTGCGTCGACGTGTGTCCGGTCGATTGCATCCACCCCCGCAAGGACGAGGGAGGTTTCGCGACGGCCGAGATGCTCTACATCGACCCCGACGTCTGCATCCAGTGCGGCAACTGCGAGCCCGCCTGCCCGGTGACGGCGATCTTCACGGAAGAGACGATCCCGGACAAGTGGAAGCACTACCTGCAGGTCAACGCGGACTGGTACAAGAAGACGTGAGTCGTAAGCCGTAAGCAGTGAGCCGAGGCTCAATCTCGGTTCACGATTCCCGGCTCACGGCTCACGATTTCCCCTTGAGCACCTTCGCGAAAAATGCATCCGTCCTCGCGTTGGCATCGTTGGCATCCGCCGTCCGATAGGTCTTCGGGTCCTTCGATGACGCGAAGCCGTGCCCGGCGTCGGGGTAGATCTTGAAGTCCACGCTCTTTCCGTCCTTCTTCGCCATCGCCTCGAACTCCCGGACGCTCGCGGCCGGGATTCCCTGATCCTGCCCGCCGAAGTTGCCGAGGACCGGCACTTTCAACCCCGCGATGGTCGCGGGCTCCGTCATCAGGTGCCCGTAGTAGATGACCGCGCCCGCGAGCGTCGGCTCGGCCACGGCGAGGTCGAGGGCCAACCCGCCGCCCATGCACCACCCGACGGCGCCGATCTTCGAGGCCTCGACGTCGGGACGGGCCCGCAGGAACGCGACCGCGGCCTTCATGTCCCGCAGCGCCCGGTCGTCCGGCAGTCCGCGCATCAGCTGGTGCGCGAGGTCCGGGTCCGACGCCACCTTGCCGCGGTAAAGATCCACGGCCAGCGCGACGTAGCCCTGCTTCGCGAAGGCGTCGGCCTTGCCCTTCGCAAACTCGTTCAAGCCCCACCAGTCATGGATCACGACGATGGCCGGCTTCTTCCCCGCGCCGTCGGCAACGGCAAGGTAGCCCGAGACGGTCTCGGGGCCGCTCGGGTACGAGACCGCGGTCCCCGCGCCGGCGCGCGCGGCGATGAGCACGAGGCCGAACAGAGCGAGGATGATCTTCTTTCGATGCATGGTTCCTCCTGTCGCTGCTAATCTTAATTCGGTGCAGCTCTCTTTTCCCATCGCGGAGCCCGAACCCGAGGCCCGCCTGCAGTTTCTCTACGA
Organism: Thermoanaerobaculia bacterium; assembly: GCA_041483715.1. Classification (GTDB taxonomy): domain Bacteria; phylum Acidobacteriota; class Thermoanaerobaculia; order UBA5066; family Gp7-AA6; genus DAHUXD01. The sequence goes on along the minus strand of JBGPGG010000010.1, from coordinate 27,270 downwards.
CCGCCTCGCCGCCCGCTTCGGCCTCGACCCGGCGCGCGTCAAGGTCTCCCGGCGCAAGCTCACGGGCGGCGAGATCGTCTACGGCGCGCCGCACCGCATCACCATCTCGGGCCACCTCTGCCCCTCCGAACAGGAGGACACGCTCCGGCACGAGGCCGCGCACGCGTGGGCGTGGCGTCTCCAGGGAGCCCGGGCGGCCCACGGCTCCCTCTTCCGGCGCCTGTCCCGCGCCCTCGGCGCCCGAGACGGCCACGCGCCCGAAACGCCGGCGCTGCGGAAATTCCGCGAGTCCCGCGTCCGCGTCGCCTATCGCTGCGAGGGCTGCGAGTGGCTGTTCCGGCGCTTCCGCCCCTTTCGCGGATCGCGCGAGTGCCTCGCCTGCCATCGCGCCGGCCGCCCGGCGCGACTGCGGCGGGTCGAGCTCCCCGGGGCGCCATGACCTCCGAGCGGCGCGGGATCCTGCTCGTGGCGGCGGCCGCGCTTCTCTGGTCGACGGGCGGCGTCGGCATCAAGCTGCTGTCGGAGCCGCCGCTCAAGATCGCCTTCTACCGTTCCGCCACGGCCGCGGTGGCCCTCTTCGTGATCTTCCGGCCCCGCGTCTGGCGCTGGACGCCGGCCTTCCTCATCGGGATCGCGAGCTACGCGGCATGCCTCACGACCTTCGTCCTGGCGACCAAGTGGACCTCGGCGGCCAACGCGATCTTCCTGCAATACTCGGGCGTCGTCTGGGTGCTGCTCGCCTCGCCGCTCGTCCTGAAGGAACCCTTCCACCGGCGCGACGCCACCGCAGTGGCAGTGGCCTTCTGCGGGATGCTCCTCTTCTTCGTCGGGAAGTTCGAGTCGCGCGGCCACGCGGGCGAGATCGCGGCCCTCGTCTCGAGCGCCTTCTTCGCCGTCCTCGTGCTGGCGCTGCGGCGCGAGCGGGGCGGCGGCTCCGAGGCCGTGGTCACGTACGGCAACATCCTCGCGGCGCTCGCGCTCTTCCCGTTCGTGCACGACGACCTCGCGGTCACGCCGCGGTCCGCCCTCGTGCTGAGCTTCCTCGGCGTGCTGCAGATCGGCGGCGCGTATGCCCTCTTCGTCGCCGGCCTGAGGCACGTCACGGCCACAAAGGCCTCCATCGTCGGGATGCTCGAGCCGGTTTCCAATCCGATCTGGGTCTTCCTGCTCCTCGGCGAGCGCCCGGGTGCGTTCTCGATCCTCGGTGGCGCCATCGTGCTCGGGGCCATCGCGTGGCGCACGCTCTCCGGAGGTGCCGCCGTCGCGACCCCGCCGCCCGATTGACCGGCGGACCGCTACGGCTTCTCGATCCGCACGAGCGAGAGGGAATCGAGGGCGCCGCCGTCGAGCCCGAGCGCCGTGGCGACGAGTCCGCCCCGCAACGCCGGCCGCCGGTCCACGACTTCCCACCGCAGGGGCACACCCGCGAGGTGCGGTTCCATGCTCGTCCACATCACGAGGAAGCCCTTGGGGTGCGCGAGCTCACCCGGCAGACGGGCCGGATCTGCGACCATCGTCCAGTCGAAGCGGGAGTAGAAGTCGATGCTGTTGAAATTGTTCCCGAAGAGGAATCCGTCACAGCCCCCGGCGCACTCCGCGCGCACGCGCTCGCCCCAGCCGGGCAGCGGATCCAATCGCCCGAGCTCGAGATCCAGGTTCTGGAGGCAGGAGAGGAGCAGGCCACATCCGACGACAACCGCAAACGGAGTCCGGGGATTCTCCGGTAGAACGCCGGCGGTGATGAGCGCGGCGGCCAGCGCCGCGAGCCCGAGCGCGAGAAGGACGACCGGGACCCGAGAACCGGCGAGCTCCGCAAGGCGCGGGAAAGCGCGCGCAAGGACGAGCAGCGCGGCGCACGGGACCAGGGCCGCGAGGATCCAGGCCGGCCGGCGCCACGCCCTCGCGAAGCCGCTCGTCTCGGCCAGGCCCTCGGCGACGAGCGCCGCCACGGCCGGAAGCACGGTGACGAAGTACACCTCTCGCTTCATGACGAGTAGCGACCAGAACGCGAGCCCCAGCAGAAACCACCCGAGGAAGACGCGCGAAGCCTTCCGGCGCCCGAGCGCCGCCGGCAGCTGGAACGACCAGGGGAAGATGCCCCACGCGAGCACCCCGAGATAGAAGAGCGGGCCGCGCGACATCTGCATGAACTTCGGCGTCGCTCCCCGCAGGAACTGGTTCTCCCAGTAGAAGACCCTCCAGAACTCCTCCCCCAGCCGCCGGTCGAGGGCCCAGTGCCACGGCGCGACGAGCGCCAGGAGCGCGACGAGCCCCCAAGCGCACCGGCGGACGAGCCGCACGGGCATCACTCGGTCCAGAAGCAATCCCGCCGCGACCGCTCCCAGGGCAAGCGCGACCCCGACGAGCCCCTTCGCGTAGAACGCGGCGGCGAGAGCCGCCCCGGCGCCGAAGCCGAGCAATGCGTCCTGGCCGTTCGCGCGGCGGCACGCCGTGTCGCAGGCCAGCACCGCGAGCGTGACGGCGAGCGTCAGGAATGCGTCCGCGGCGAACGTGAGCGACACCATGGTGAACTGGAACGAGAAGAGAAGAATGAGGCCCGCCAGAACGCCCGCCCTCGCGCCCGAGCGGCGCGCCACCCAGCTTGCGAGCAGCAGCGTCGTCGCGAGGCCGGCGAGCGCACCGGGGAGCTTCGCGGAGAAGACCGAGACGCCGAGGGCCCGGTATCCCGCGGCGACGATCCAGAAGGTCAGCGGGGGCTTGTCGAGGAAGCTGCGGTTCTCCCAACGCGGAACGAGCCAGTCGCCGGTCGAGAGCATCTGAATGGGCGGGCTCGCGTACATGGCCTCGTTGCCGCGCTGCAGCAGGGCGTCGTCGAGGCGCCCGAGGTAGAGCCAGGCGCCGATCAGGGCCGCGCAGATAGCGAGCGCGCGCGAGACCCCGTCGAGACTTCCGCGGGCGCCCTCGACGCTCATTCGGGCAGGTCGAACTCCCGGCGCAGGCGTTCTCCGTCGGCGCCGAGGCCGGGCGGAAAGGCGATCCGGGGCTCCTCTCCCTCCACGCGGATCGGCGGCGCGACGAACTCGACGCCTTCCGACTCGATCACGCAGCGAAGGGCCTTCGCGGTCTCGGATCGCAGCGCTTCGAGCGGGCCGCGGACGGCCCCGGCGGGGATGCCTGCCGCCCGGCACCGCGCGACCCAGGTCTCGCGCGTCTGCCGCGCGAAGACGGCCGCGAGCTCGCGCTCGAGCGCGCCGCGGTTCTCGACCCGCGCGTCGTTGGCGGCGTACGGTAGGCTGCCGCTCCATTCCGGGCGGCCGACGAGCGCGGCCAGGCGCTCGAACTGGCGGTCCGTGCCGACGCCGAGAACGAAGTCCCCGTCCGAGGCCGCGAACGTCCTGTAGGGAACGATCTGCGGATGCGCGTTGCCGTGGCGCAGCGCCTCCTCGCCGGTCAGCAGCGCCGACTGGGCGACGTTGATGAGCGAAGCAAGCGTCGCGGAGAAGAGGTCCGTCTCCACGTGCGTGCCGCTGCCGGTCCGCTCGCGCGCCACGAGGGCCGCCAGGATGCCGATCGCCGCATAGCAGCCCGCGAGCAGGTCGGACACGGCCACGCCCGACTTCATCGGCCCACCCTCCGGCGTCCCCGTGATCGCCATCAGGCCCGCCCCGGCCTGCGCGAGCAGGTCGAAGCCAGGCGCCGAAGCGTCCGGGCCGGAGCGGCCGAAGCCCGTGATCGAGGCCGTGACGAGGCGCGGGTTCGCCTTTCGCAACGCCGCGAGCGAGAGGCCGAACTTCTCGAGGCCGCCCGGCGGAAAATTCTCGACGAGAACGTCCGCCCGCGCGGCGAGCCGCCGCACCGATTCCGCGCCCGCGGCCGTCGCGAGGTCGAGGGCGATCGACTCCTTGTTCCGGTTGACGGAAAGGTAGTACGCGGAAAGCCCCGTGGCCGCGTGGTACGGCGGCCCCCATCCGCGCGTCACGTCGCCGTCCTCGGGGTGCTCGACCTTGATGACGCGGGCGCCGAGGTCCCCGAGCATCATCGTGCAGAAGGGCCCCGCGAGGACGCGCGAGAGGTCGAGGACGAGCACGCCCCCGAGCGGCGGGCTCACGCCGTCAACGGGCCGCGGCCGGCGCTGGGCGCCAACCGAGCGGCCCGGCCAGGAAATGGAAGATGCCGAGCGGCGATACGTCGACCCCGTCGACGCGCCGGGACATCGCCCAGTACTGGTCCGCCCCCCAGAGGAAATCGGCCGGCGGGTCCGCGGCAAAGACCCGGGCCACCTGGCGATAGAGCTCGAGCCGCCGGGCGGGGTCGAGCTCGGCGCGCGCCGCGTCCATCAGTCGGTCCGCCTCCGCGTTCTTGTAGAAGCCGGAGTTCTCGCCCTTCGGCGGCCACTGGCCGGAGTGAAAGAACGGATAGGGGTCGAGGCTCGGCGGGAAGAAGATCCGCCCCGCAAACTGCACGTCGAAATCCCCGGCCTGGGCGCGCTCCGAGAACGCGGCCCAGTCGAGCGGCCGCATCACCAGCTGCACGCCGACCTTTTCGTACGCGCTGCGGAAGATCTCGCCGACGCTCGTGTAGATCGCCTGGCCGGTCGGATGGAGCATCTCGATCGAGGCCTTCCTGCCGCCCTTGCGCCGGATTCGATCCGGGCCGGCCTTCCAACCCGCCTCCTCGAGCAGGCGAACGCTCTCGGCCGCGTCGTAGGCCGGCGGCGCGAGCCCCGGCGCGTTCTCGGGAACGCCGGGCGGATAGGGACCCGAAACGAGCGCCGCCCCGTCGGGCGGGTACAGGCGCTTTGCCGTCTCCTCCCGCGGCCAGGCATGCGCGAGGGCGAGGCGGACCCGCGGATCGGACAGGAACGGGCCGCGGCAGTTCCAGATGAGGAGCGCTTCCATGAACTGGGGCACCTTCAGGATGCGGAACCGCGAAAGAAAATCCGGCGACGCCTCCCCGGCCTTCCTCTGGTCGCGGCTCAACCGGAATTCGTCGAGCTCGCCGCGGGCGCCGGCCTGGTAGCGCACGGCGCCGTCGGGAATGACGCGAAAGACGATCTCGTCGTACCGGGCGTCGGCGTTTCCGGCGCCGTCGCGGCGGACGAGCTTCAACTTCTGGTTGGATTCCCAGGACTCCAGGCGGTACGGGCCGCTGCCGACCGGCTTGCGCGCGGTCTGTGCCGCGTCCTTCGCGTGGCCGAATGCGGCCGCGGACACGATCGGCAGGTCGAAGGCGAGCATGCGGTCGGCGGAGGGCTTGCTGAACCGCAAGCGCACCGTCGCGGCGTCGGGCGTCTCGATCGCCGCGAGGTCCTCGAATCCCGCCCGCCATGTCGGCGCCGGGACCTTCGGGTCTCGAACGCGCTCGACCGTGAACCGCACGTCGTCGGACGTCACGGGCGCTCCGCTCTCCCAGGTGAACCGGGGATCGAGGTGGATCTCGTAGGAAAGCCCGTCGGGCGAGACGGTCCACGAGGAGGCGAGCGCCGGCACCGGGTTGCGCTGGCCGTCGATGCCGATCAAGGGACGGAAGATCATCGCCGCGACGAGCAGGCCCGGCTCCTCGGTCGAGGTCGTCGGATCCAGGCTCAGCGGATCGCCGATCAAGTGGCGCAGGAGCGTCGTTCGGGAGGGCGCCGACGGCTCCGGGCGCCCGCAGGACAGCGCCGCGACGACTCCCAGGACGGCGAGAATCCGCGAAAGGCGCTTCATCGAGGGTCGCGGACAGAATAGCATCCCTTCCCGTGGCGACCGTCGTCCTCGACATCGAAACCGCGGGTCACCCGTGGGACTCGCTCGACGACGCGCAGAAGACCTACCTGGCAAAGAACGCACGCTCCGACGAAGAGCGCGCGCGCCTGCCGGAGACCCTGTCGCTCTGGCCGCTCACCGGAAAGATCATCGTCGTCGCGATGTTGAACCCCGACTCCGGCCGGGGGCGCATCTGGTATGAAAAGGAGGGCGGGCGCAGCGAGGAGACGTCCGAGGACGGCCGATTCAAGTTCGTCGGCGACACCGAGCCGGGATTCCTCGCCGAGTTCTGGAAGGCGATGCGGCGCTTCCAGCGGTTCGTCACGTTCAACGGAAGGGGGTTCGACGGTCCCTTCCTGATGCTGCGCAGCGCCGTCCTCGGCATCCCGCCCACACGAAACCTGGTCGGCTACCGTTACGCGATCCGGCCCCACACCGACCTGCTCGAGGCGCTCACGTTCTTTGGCGCCTCCCGCAAGTGGAACCTCGATTTCGCCTGCAAGGCCTTTGGCGTCGAAAGCCCGAAGGAGCACGGCATGGACGGATTCTCCGTCGGGCCGTACTACCGCGCCGGGCGGATCCACGAGATCGCCGCCTACTGCCGCCGGGACGTCGAGGCGACCGCCGGACTGTACCGAAAACTCGAGAAAACACTGCTCCCGGCGTTGGAAAACCGCTGAATCGCCACCCCTGGAGGCGCTATGCTAGGATCGTCTGACACCGCGCATTCACGGTCTCGAAGACCCTGAGGGAACGTCCCATGAGCCGCAAACCGGCCGAAGAAAGAGCTTCCGAGCGCGTCCGCATCGGCGCTCCGGCCACGCTCAAGTGGGGCGAGCAGGAATTGAGCGGATTCGTGGAGGTGGTCAACCTGGGCGGCATGTACGTGGCCACGCCCCGCGTTCCGCAGCCGCAGATCGGGGACTACGTCGAGCTCGTCTTCTCGCTGCCGGGTGACAACCGGAGCTTCCGCGTGCGTGGCAACGTGGTGTTCCTCGACGACACACAGAGCCCGAGCCCAAAGAGGTCGGGATTCGGCGCCCGCTTCGAGCGCCCGCCCGTCACGCTCCTCGACGCCATCCGGAACATGAAACGGGAGCACTGAGGACGGATTTCGGATTTCGGAATTGGGGTTTCGATCAGTCGGCCTTGGCTTGCACCAGGGTCAGCGTGTCGAAGGTGAACTCGACCGTCGCGTCCACTTCCGTCAGGACGCCCGATCCGGAAGACGAAAACGTCGACGGGGTCACGCCAGTCAGCTCCCAGCGCGCCAGCACGGTCCCGTCGATGGTCCGCGCCACGATCGACACGTTCTTCGTCGCGGGCGTTCCCGTGTTCGTCGCGCCGTTCAACCACTCCTGGAGCCGGTTGAGCCCCTTCTGCGTCACGGAGACGACGAACCGCCGCTGGTCCGGCGAGTAGGCCGTATCGAGCCGCCGCGAGTCGCTGCGGCTGACGGTGTTGTGATTGAACTCGATCCGGTAGCCGATCGCCCCGGGCGTCAGAACGCCGTCCACGAAGAACTGGAAGCTCTGCTCCCGGGGGTCCGGGCTCTGGGCAGAGAGGCCCACGGCAGGCAGGAGCAGCGCGGCAACCAACAAGGAGCGGAGTCGAAGCATGCTTTCCTCCCGATCTTTCGACCCGGAGCCTAGCATTTTCAGATTCCACGACCCCTTGAAATCGCCCAGCGCGAGTAGTAAAAATGCCGCAACGCGGCACGCCGGGGACCGAGGCAGCGGCCGTCGCCCGTCGTGTGACCGCACTTTTCGAGAGGAGGTTGCATGAGTCTCAAGGCAAAGGCAGCAGTCATATCGGTCGTCCTCGCGGCCGGCATCGCGATCGTGGGCGCCGGTACCACCACGAAAGCGTCGGGAACGTACGACGTCACCGCGGACTCTATCGAGGGCTGTTCGTGCCCGCTCTTCTGCACCTGCTACTTCGGCCCTTCGGCCGACGAGCACATGTGCGAGGCCAACAACGTCTACAAGTTCCGCAAGGGCAGCCACTGGGGGGACGTCGATCTGTCCGATCAGATCGTGTGGTTGAACCTCGACCTCGGCGGCGAGTGGCACAAGAACCCGGGGCCGGGTATGCCGACCGCATGGGCGCTTGTGACCTTCGACAAGAAGACGACGCCGGCGCAGCGCGAAGCCATCGGCAAGGTCCTGAACACGGTTTTTCCGGTCCAGTGGAAGAAGTTTTCCACTCGCGAGGACTCGCTGACGTTTCACGACGACGCGAAGGGCGCCCACGCCACGATGGCGAGCGGCCTCGCCGAGATTTCGCTCGACAAGAGCGCGACCAGCCGTCCGAACAAGGATGCTCCCGCCTCGATCAAGAACCTGCAGTACTGGTTCTCCAACTCGAACGACGGGTTCAATCTCGCCTACTCGACCCACCGCTTCAACGGGGCCGACGGCGACCCGAAGTTCTCGTACGAGAAGCGCAACGGGTTCACGATCGCCTGGACGGCGAAGGGCGAGATCAAGCCGGAGAAGGCGGCAACAAAGTAGGGTTCGCGGCGAACGAAAGACGACGGGCGGGCGAGTCCCGCCCGTTTCCCCTTCCGGTCATGAGCTATGAGTCATGAGTTGCGAGTGTGACTGTCCGAGACGGCTCACGACTCACAACTCACAACTTGACCCTCGCAGGCCTTTTGTTGACTAATACCCCCATGACCCCCGAGGACATCGCCCCCGAGTTTCGCTCGCAGCCCAAGGACTACGTCAAGCCCGCTCCCATCGAGGGTGTGCGCGTCCTGCGCCTCGAGCGCTTCACCGACGATCGCGGCTTCTTTCTCGAAGTCTTCCGGGCAAGAGCGAACCACCCGGAGAGCCGCGAGCTCGCGGCCTTTTTCGAGGGAGTGCCGGTCGCGCAGATGAATTTCTCGATCGTGGACGCCGAGGGCCACATCAAGGGGCTCCACTACCACCTGAAACAGGACGACGTCTGGTTTGTGCCTCCCGGATCGAAGGCCAAGTTCGTCCTCTACGACGTGCGCAAGGCCTCCCACACGTTCGGCAAGACGCAGGTCATCGTCGCCGGCGGCGGCCAGGATCTGCTCGTGCGCATTCCCGCCGGGGTCGCGCACGGCTACCGGCCGCTCACCAACCCCTGCGCGCTCCTCTACTTCGTGACCGAGACCTTCGACCCCTCGGCCCCCGACGAGCTCCGCATCGCGTGGGACCACCCGGACGTCAAGCACCTCTGGGAAGTCACGAACGGGTAGGAGCGCGACGGAAGGCGGGAGACGAGACACGAGAGACGAAGGCTACCGGGTCGACTCCGCGAGCTTCCGCATCGCCTCCTCCTCGAGCGAGTACCGCACCCAGTCTTTCGTCGGCCCGGCACCGAGGCGCCGGTAGAAGCGCATCGCGCCTTCGTTCCAATCGAGCACCGCCCAGTCGATGCGCACCGCGTTGCGCGCCACGCCCTCGCGCGCAATCGCCGCCACGAGCGCTTCGCCGACGCCCCGGGCGCGCGCGGCCTCGCCAACGACGAGGTCCTCGAGGAACAGGAACGGCCGGGCCCGGAAAGATGAGCCGAGGCCCTCCCAGAAGATCGCGATCCCCTCGATGCACCCTTCCAGCTCGGCGACGAAGGCCTCGATCTCGGCCGCGCGACCGCGATCTCCGGGAGTCGTATCGAAGATCTGCGCGGCCAGGCGGGCTGACTCCGCTTCGTCCGGAAGCGTCATCTTCTCGAACCGCGCGAGCTCCCGGTGCAGCTCGACCATCCGGGGCCAGTCCTCGCGGCGCGCCCTGCGCACGCCGACCCGAGCCGGGGTCACTTCGTCGCCGCGATCCGGGGAAAGTCCACGTGGGAGAGCAGCTTGAGCGCGGCGTCCCGATCCACGTTCGCGCCCTGCGCCAGGACGAGGCGCGAGGGCAGGACGATGACGGTGACCAGGGTCGTGGGATTGCCGCTCGAGCGGTCCGTCACGGCGAAGGCCTTCCGCCCCCCGATTAAGACGTCCCGCACTTCCACGCTCTGGTGCGTGGCGGCTTCGGCCATCGCCTTGCGCAGGTCGGCCTCGACGTTCTTCTCCTTGCCGTAGTCCTGCACCACGAGGCGGAACTGCCGCGTCACGGTCGGGCTCTCGATCCTCTGGAAGAAGCGCGAGACCTCCGTGAAGACACCCATGTCGTTTTCGTCGGTGTCCGGGAGCGGGTCGGTCGGCGCCGCGACGTATCCCGGCAGTTCCTTCGGCAGCCCGTCGGCGAGCGACAGCGGCCAGGCCGTCTTTTTCTCCGGGGCCTTCTCCTGCGCCGCCGTCGGAAGAGCGGCCGCGAGCAGGAGCACGATCAGCGCTTTTCTCACGACGGGAAAAGGATAACGCATTGGTACAATTCCGAAAGAATCGATTCCCCTCTCATGAACGAAACCGACAGCGCGCGCATCCGCATCTTCCTGAACGACCCGGCGGGCCGCGGCGATCGGCTCGTCGAGTCCTCCCCGCCGGAGAAGACCGAGGCCGGACCCTGGGGCTTCCGCGTGGAAGGCAAGGCGCCCGGGCCGCGCGCCTACGAGCCCGACACCCGCGAGTTTCTCTACTGGCAACTGTCCTCCGCGCTCGACCGCGGCAAGCGGCTCTGGGCCCGGCGGCTTCCCGGCCCGGGAGTCTGGATTCCGGGTCCGGTGCTTCCGGCCGTGGCCGTCGCCGGGCAGGACCTGAATGCCTACTACGACCGCAAGGCGCTGCGTTTTTTCCGCGACGTGGACGCAACGACGAACGCGGTCGTCCAGGCGGGCGAGAGCCCGGACGTCGTCACGCACGAACAGGGCCACGCCATCCTCGATGCGATCCGGCCGGACCTCTGGGACGCGCCGCACTTCGAAGTCGCCGCCTTCCACGAGGCCTTCGGGGACCTCGCGGCGATCTCCGTGGCGCTGGCCGAGCCCGCGCTCGCCGACCGCGCCCTGGAGGAAACGAGAGGAGACCCCGCGCGCTCGAACCTCGTCTCGCGCCTGGCCGAGGAGCTCGGCGCGGCGGTCCGCGATCGATGGGGGGCCGACGCCGCCCTGCCCGGGGCATTGCGCGACGCCGTCAACACGTTTACGTACACCGACCCGAAGGGCCTTCCCGATTCGGCGCCTGCCCGATCGCTCTCGGCCGAGCCGCACTCGTTCTGCCGCGTCCTGACGGGCGCCTGCTGGGACGTACTCGTCGCGATTTTCCGCGCGACAACTGGGCCCGATCGCACTGCGGCGCTGGCGCGCGCCGGCGAGCAGACGGCGGTCCTCGCGGTCGCGGCCGCGGAGACCGCGCCGTCGGGGGCGGACTTCTTCGGGCGGTTCGCTCGACGCATCGTGCGCGAGGCGCGCACGGCCGACGACCGGGCCCTCGCGCCCGCGCTCGCGAAGGAGCTCTTCCAGCGCGGGCTGCTCGCGAGCCCGGAGGTGCCGGCGGAGCTGTCCCCCGACCCGGACCTCGGGGTCTTTGCGCCGCCGGAGGGCGAGGGGCCCTCCCCCGAGCTCGTGCGAGCGATCGAGACGCGGCTCGGCCCCGCTCGCGACGGAGAGCTTCTGCTGCTCGGCACGCGCCGCGCCGAACCGGGGCGCACCGGCGTGCTGCGCGGGCGCCGCCGCCGGGACCTCTTCCTGAACGGCGCGGAGTACGGCCCCGCCGACGGGGCCGCCGTCGAGATCTCCGACGCCTTCGCGCTCGGGTTCACCGAGGCGGGAATGCTCGCCGCCTCGCGCGTGCACCGCGCCGAGGACCGCGACGCGAACGACGCGCGCGCGTTCGTGCGGTTTCTCGCGCGACGCCGTCGCATCGCGGAGACACGGAGCACGCCCTCGGATTCGCAGCAACTCGCCCGAGCCGGACACTCCCACGCCGTCGTCCTCGAGTCGGATGGCGTGCGCCGGTTGCGCCGTGCCTGGATCGCCCGAAAGGAGACGCCTTGAAGAAAACTCGACGGGCCCTCGTCCTCTTCGCCGCGCTCGCGGCGGCCACGCGCTGCGCCTCGATGCCGCCGTCCCCGGCCGGGGCCCCGCCCCCCGAGCCCATCACGCCTTCGGACTTCGTCGCTTCGATCGCCGACGTCGCGACCGGCCGCAACGCCGCGATGGCCGAGGCGGGCCTCGTCTTGAAGCGGATCGAGTTCCATCTCGCCGTCGGGACCGAGACGAAGGGCGGCGGAAAGATCGAGGTCCTTCTCTTCGACGCGGAGGCCTCGCGCTCGACGGAGACGGCGTTCCTCCAGGAGTTGACGCTCGAGATCCCGGAGACCCGGACGCGCCAGGCCGCCGCTCGGCCGCTCGTGCCGGGCGTGCGCGAATTCATCGAGGCGGCGATGAACACGGCGCGCGACCTCGCCCGCGCCTCCGACGCGGCGGGCCTGCCCCAGAAGATCCGCTCCGTGGAGCTCACGGCGAAGATCACACGGTCGCGGAAGATGGGCGGGGGCATTGCCGCAACGATCCCGGCCTGGGTGAAGCCCTCGATCGGGGCCGAACTCGCCTCTTCGCGCGAGGGGGAGAATGTCGTGAAGATGATTTTTGAGGCCAGGAACGGGTCATGAGTAATGAGTTGTGAGTCGGCTTTTCCTGGTGACGACTCACAACTCAAAACTCAAGACTCACGACCAAAAGAAAAAGCGGCCCCTTTCGGGACCGCTTCTCCATTCCCCGAAGCGGGGGACTTACTTCTTGACGCCGAGGACGGCGTCCTTCGCCTTCTTTGAAACGCGGAACTTCAGCACGCGCTTGGCGGGAATCTTGATCTCTTCGCCCGTGGCCGGGTTGCGTCCCATGCGCGCCTTCCGATTTACGAGGACGAGCTTGCCGACGCCCGGGATCGTGAAGCTGTTCTTCGCTTCCTTGTAGGCGAGAGCCGTCAGGTCATCGAGGAACTGCGTCGCGACCCGCTTCGTGGTGCCCGTGGACTTCGAGAGATGATCGGCGATCTGGGACTTGGAAAGCGCCTTGGTTTCCTTTGCCATATGTCCTACCCCTTTTCTATCTGGAATCGCCCTTCGTGGGCGTCTCAAACTGGGGCCGTATTCTAGACCCCTCCGCGCGCCGTCAAGCAATAAAATTTTTTCGCCTGGCCGCATGCTTTCTCATCTCCGCCGCCGACGCTGTGCGGCGGCCGTCGAGGAGTATGATCGCGCCGCCGATGCTTGAGTCGCCCGGGTCTCGCGCATTGAGAAACCGGAGGCTCGCGCTCGCGCTCGCGGCGCTCTTCGCCGCATCCGGCTGCGGCGAGAACTCGCCCTCCCGCGTCGCCGCCCGGGTGCTCGAAAAATACCGCAAGACCTCCGGGGCCAAGCCTTTGCCCGCGAGCGGGATGATTCGTATCCGGCTCTCGCCGCCTCGCGAAAGGCCGCTTGCATCCGGCCTCGACGAGGTCCTCTGGGAACCGCGGCGCTACCGGGAGACCGTCTCCTCGGCCGGCCTGACGACGGTCCGGGGCATCGAATCGGGCAAGGCCTACTTCACCGACCAGGACGGCGTCGCGCGCGTCGCCTCGGACCAGGTCCTGCGCGAGCTCACGACCCGCTCGTATTTCTGGCGCAGGGCGTGGCTCTTCGAGCAACGCGAGCGCGCGTGGCTGAACCTCGCCGGGGCCGACGACTCCACCGTGTCGCTGAGCCTGACCCCGGAGGGCGGCAATCCCCTGCTGCTCACGTTCTCGCGCGGAAACGGCCGACTCTTCTCGGCGCGGTCGCCGCGTTTCCAACTCGAGTTCTCATCGCCGAACTCCTTCCAGGACGTCTCCGACCCGCGCGCCCCCGTCAACGGCGAGATCGCCTGGGTTGGCCTCCCCACGGGCCCCATCCCGCAGGCGTACGCCGGCGGAGGGCAGGCACGGTTCGCGCAGACCCGGGACGGGGCGGCGTTCGAGCGCCGGTCGGGGGCGCTCCTCGTTCCGGCCGTCGTGTCGGGTCAAACCGTCCGGCTCGCGATCGACGCCGCCGCGGACGGGCCGCTCGTCGTGTCGCCGGGTCTTGCCTCGCGGCTTAACCTCGTCTTTGCGCCGGACGTGTTCGGGCGGTCGGTGGCGAGCGGCGCCTCGCTCGAGATCGGCGGTGCCGTCTATCCCGCCCTGTGGGTCCAGCAATCGGCGACGATCCCTCCCGGAGCAGACGCCGTGGCGGGCGGATGCCTCTTTCGCGAGGCCATCGTGGAGTTTGATGCGGAGGCGGGCCGGGTGCGCCTCCACGACCCGGAGGGGTGGGCCGCGCCCGAAGGCTACTTCCGGATCGTGATCGACGACGACGACGACCGGCCCGTCGCGATCCTGAACCGCGGGAGCAAAGAGGTCCGTCTCACTGCCGGCAGCGACGCCGGCGAGTCCTCGCTCGTCCTGGCGGCCGCGAGCGCGGAGCGCGCCGGCCTCTCGGGCGCGACGGTGGCAAGGGGCTTCACCTGGGGCATCGTCCACCTGCCGGAACTGCCGATCGTGATCGCGCGGGAAGGGTTCTTTCCCGCCTGGGGCGACGATGGAAAGCTCGGCTTCCCCGTCCTCCTACGGTTTCACGCCTTCGTGAACATGCCGCAGCGCTGGATCTACGTGAAGCCGGTCGAGCCGTAGAAGTCCCGAGTCCCGAGTTGCGAAACCCGAGGTCCGAGACCCGAAACGCTCTCGCGGTCTAGCTGGTGCCGCTTCGGCGGCGCACGGAGACGAGCGGGATCTCCGTCTCGCAGCGTCCGCACAGAAGATCGGCCTGCCCATCGAGCCACTCCTCCTCGAGCCGCAGTTCCGAGGCGCAGGAGGGGCAGGCCAGCACCACGGCCGCGGTCGCTGGAAGCTCGGTCTTGTCGGGCGCGCCGCGGCGGGCCATGCTTGCGCGCCTCATGGGATCGAACGGGACAACGTTGTTCACCGCCGTTCCTCCTGTCCGAAATGCCGCTCCGTTTCGGGAGCGGCGGTGCCTCCGAGGGGACGGGCGAGGGACAGGCGCGCCGGTCCCGGCTTTCGGCTTCTGCGAATTGCGGCCAGGGCCAGTCCGACCACGAAGAGCACGGCTCCCGTCGTGAGCAGGCTCGCGAAGGCGGCGCGCACCGGGCGCGGCGCCTCGGCCAGATCGCGCCCTCCGGCTCCGACGACCACGCCGCCGAGAAAGATGCAGAGCACCGCGACGAGCAAGAGGCTGCGCGACCGGTCCTCCGACCGCCGCAGGGACTGCGACGAGACGAGCCTCAAGCGACGCATGTCGGAGGGGAAATCGCGGCGGGCCGGATCGGCCGCCGCGTCACTGCGTTCGGAGCGAGGTCGAATGCCAATCAGCCCTCCGAAGCGTCCGGGAACGCGGGGAGGGTCCCCGTCCCGATTTTCGACGCTTTCATTCTAACCGGCGCGCGGCAGCGCGGCAACGGAATTATGCTTGCCGCGCCTTTCAGGAGAGACGTCATGCAGCTTCGACTCCGTTTCGTGCCCGCTCTCTTCTTCGTCGCCGCGACACCGGCGGCGCCGCCGGCAGTCCCGGCCGCTTCGCCGGCGCCGCGGGGCTTTTTTCCCGCGAGCGTCGCGGCAGAGGAAAAGGTCGAGCGGGAGTTCCGGGCGGCGCCGGACCCGGCCGTCGCGCGCGACACCATGCGGCGCCTCTCGGGCGCCCCGCACAACCTCGGCTCCCCCGAGGGCGCGAAGAACGCCGAGTGGATCCTCGCGCGCTTCCGGGAGTGGGGCCTCGACGCTCACATCGAGACCTTCGACGTGCTTTTCCCGACGCCGAAGGAGCGGGTCGTCGAGCTCGTCGAGCCCGTGAAGTTTCGCGCGTCGCTCGCCGAGACCCCGCTGAAGGAGGATCCCACCTCCGGCCAGACCGCCCTGCAGCTGGCGACCTACAACGCGTACTCGACCGACGGCGAGGCGACCGCCCCGCTCGTCTATGTCAACTACGGCATCCCGGAGGACTACGAGGCGCTCGAGCGGCTCGGCGTCGATGTGCGTGGCAAGATCGTGATCGCCCGCTACGGCGGCGGCTGGCGCGGCATCAAGCCGAAGGTCGCGGCCGAGCACGGCGCGGTCGGATGCATCATCTATTCGGACCCCCGCGACGACGGGTTCTTCCAGGGCGAGGTCTACCCGAAGGGTCCCTTCCGCCCGGAGCAGGGCGTGCAGCGCGGCAGCGTCGCCGACATGCCGGTCTACTCGGGCGATCCCCTGACGCCGGGCATCGGCGCCGTAGAGGGAGCCAAACGCCTCGACCGCAAGGAGGCGCAAACCATCACGAAGATCCCGGTGCTTCCGATTTCCTACGGGGATGCGAAGCCGCTCCTCGCCGCGCTCGAGGGCCCGGTTGCGCCCGAGGGCTGGCGCGGCGCGCTGCCGATCACGTACCGTGTCGGTCCCGGGCCGGCGAAGGTCCACCTCAAGCTCGTCTTCGACTGGAAGCTCGTGCCGGCGCGCGACGTCGTCGCGAAGATCGAGGGCTCCGTCTGGACCGACGAGTGGGTGATCCGAGGCAACCACCACGACGCCTGGGTCAACGGGGCCGAGGATCCCGTCAGCGGCCTCGTCGCGATGCTCGAGGAGGCCCGCGCCCTCGGATCGCTCGTCGAGCGCGGCTGGCGCCCCAAACGCACGATCGTGTTCTGCGCGTGGGACGGCGAGGAGGAGGGGCTGCTCGGCTCGACCGAGTGGGCCGAGACGCACGCCGCCGAGCTCTCGGCGAAGGCCGTCACGTACATCAATACCGATAGCAACGGCCGCGGCTTCCTCAATGCCGGCGGCTCGCACTCGCTCGAGCCCCTCGTCAGCGGCGTGGCCTCCACGGTCGAGGACCCGGAAAAGAAGATGACCGTCCTCGCCCGCGCGCGGCTCAAGCAGATCGCGGACGAGGAGAAGCCCGAAGCGCGGAAGGCCGCCCGGGACCGCTCCGACCTGAAGGTCGAAGCGCTCGGTTCCGGGTCGGACTTCACTCCCTTCCTCCAGCACCTCGGGATCGCGTCGCTCAACATCAGCTTCGGCGGCGAGGACGACGGCGGGATCTACCACTCCATCTACGACAGCTTCTCGTGGTACTCGCGTTTCGCGGACACGGACTTCGCGTACGCGCGGGTGCTCGCGCAGACCGGCGGGACGATGACGCTGCGCCTGGCCAACGCCGACGTGCTGCCGTTCGACTTCAGCGCGGCGGCGGCGGCGATCGCCGCCTACGTGAAGGAGGTCTCCGAGCTCGCCGACGCGAAGCGCCGTGACGCCGAGGAGAAGAACCGCCAGATCGAGGAGAACCTGCCGTGGGCGGTCGCCGACCCGAAGAAGCCGTTCGTCGCGCCCAAGCCCGAGCCCGCCGTGCCGCACTTCGACTTCTCGCCGCTCCAGAACGCCTCGGACGCGCTCACGGCCGCCGCGGGCGTCTACACACGCGCGTTCGACTCGGCGTTCCTGCCGGGCGCGGCGGCGATCCCGCCCGAGCGCCTCGCCGCGTTGAACGCCGCGCTGCGGGAATTCGAGCGCAGCCTCACCTCCGAGGCCGGCCTGCCCGGACGGCCCTGGTACAAGCACTTCATCTACGCTCCGGGCGCCTACACGGGCTACGGCGTCAAGACGCTGCCCGCCGTCCGCGAGCCCCTCGAGCAGAAGCGATGGGACGAGGTCAACCGCGGCGCGGCGGCGACCGGCGCGGTGATCGAGAAGGCGGCCGAGCAGGTGCGTGCGGCGGCGAAGCTGCTCGCGACGACGCCGTAGGCGTCTGGGGCACCTGGGGTCAGACCCCCTGCGGGGGTCAGACCCCGCTAAGACTTTTAGGGTGCCACGCCGCCGCCGCGCATACGCTCGTAGATCTCCTGGCTGTCGGACTTGCCGAGCGCGATCGCGCAGGTGCCGTCGCAGCGCGCGGTGACGCGGCCCTCGGCATCGAAGATCTCGGCCGCGGCGAAAACGAGGCTCAACCCGGCGCGGATCAGCCGCGCCTCGGCCACGATACGGTCCCCCCGCGTCGGTCGAAAGAAGCTCATCGAGAGGTTCACCGTCGCCGAGCGCGTGTCGGGGCGCGTGAGCCAGCCGATCGTCCCGATCACGAGGTCGAACAGTCCCGCGAGCACGACGCCGTTGACGGCATCCGTGCCAAGACCGCCGCGGTGGACCATCGTCACGGGATCGATGACCGCGCGCACGCGATCCACCCGCTCGAACTCGAGCCGCGCCCCGAAGTGCTTCATCGGTGGCGACGCGTTCCACATTTCGCCGAGTGCCCGAAGCGACTCGAGAGTCGGGTAGGCAGGCGAGAAGGACTTGCCCTCGTCGGTCATGCCGGGAAGACTCTACTTCAGCCCCCGGGGGCACCTGGGGTCAGACCCCCTGCGGGGGTCAGACCCCGCTTATTTCAGGCCCTCGACGACGAAGAGGTCGGAGAGCAGGCGCGTGAAGCAATACGCATAGCCCTTCCCGTCCGGCGTCACGAGCACGTTCGAGATGCGCTCGACGCCGGAGGGATCCGCGGGGATCAGCTCTTTCCAGTGCTCGCGCCGGCCGGCCTCGACGTCCACGCGGGTCACCCGCGCCGGCACGTCCCCCCGCTTCCACACGTAGAGCAGGCGCCCGTCCGGCGAGAAGCGCAGCGGGAATTCGCCGTCCTCGACACCGGGAAGGGCGCGCGGCTGCCCGCCCCCAACGGGGAACAGCATCGCCTTGTGGTCCGAGCCGATCGCGGCCACGAACTTGCCGTCCGGCGTGACAGCGAAGCCGGGAAGCGCCGCCACGATGCCCTCTGGAGAGATTGCTCGCGGCTTGCCGCCCTCTATGGTCTGGACGTAGAGCCGAACCTGGTGGCCCGGCTCGCTGCCAGCGAAGACGATGCTCTGGCTGTCCGGGAACCAAGCCGCGGCCTGCTCGGGGCTGACACCCGCGGCGGCCAGCTTCCGGTGTTCGCCGGTCCCGGTCGGCAGAAGGATGAAAGGGGAATTCGGGACTGGCAACATCGAAAGGGCCCACTTGCCGTCCGGCGAGATGGCCATGGCGTTGCCTTCCCCGAGGCGCACGACGGGCGAGCGGTCGGACTTGCGGAGGAAAACCGTGTAGTTCGCGCCGCCCGCCTCCCCCTCCTCGTCGAAGAGGAGGACGCTCGCGTCCGGGGTGAGGTCGGCCGCGAAGGAGTAGTCGAGAAAGGACATGTCGCGCTCGCGCGTGTCGCCCTGGAGCATGGCGAGCACCCCGACGCGCGGGCTTTCGCGCGTGAGGAGCACCCGGCCGCTGCGGGCGACGTCGTGGAGCTTGAGCCCCCCGGGCACCCGCGTCACGACGCGCAGTTGCCCCGATAGCGTCACCGCCCAGAGCGAGCGGTTCGCGCCGGCCTCCGTCGCCGTGAACCAGACCTCGTCGCCCGAGGCCGACCAGGCGAGACCCCCTTCGCTCGCCCACTTGCCCGTCAGCGTCGTTTTCTTGCCGGCGAGGTCGATCACGGCAACGGTCCCCGCGTCGTCGAGCGGAAAGGGGTGGTCGAGGAAGGCGATCCGGTCTCCCTTCGGCGAGAGGCGCGCGTAGCTCACGTGGCCGGAGGTCTCGTAGAGGATCTTGCCCAGGGGAAACTCGATGCGCGACTTCCCGCCGGCATCGCGGACGATCATGAGCGTCGTTCCATCCGGAGCCCAGTCCGCCTCCTGGACGCCCTCGGCCACGTCGCGCGGGGATCCGCCGGTCAACGCCGCCCGCGCGAGCGTTCCGGCGCAGACGCCCGGATGGTTCGAGCGGCAACCGATCGCGATGGCCATCTCGCCCGAAGGGGAGATGGAGAGCAGGTTCGCGCTCGGCAGCTCGAGCGGGAGCGAGTCGGGGCTCGAGGGGTGCTTCAGAAAGAGCTTCAGCGGGCTGCCGTCCCAGGCCGCGCTGTAGACGATCGTCTGGCCGTCCGGCGCGAACCGCGCGGCGCGGATGGTGCCGCTGCCGAAGGTGATCTGCTGATAGGACGGCGGCAGCGTCTTGACGAGGCGTTTCTGAAGAAGCATTCCGGCGCCGAGAACCGCCAGAATCGCGACCCCCACGAGGGCTGCACGCACGAGCGAGCGCTTTCGCGGCGGCGCGGCCGCGGCGACGGCGCCCGAGACTTCCCCCGACACCGCCGCCGAGGCTTCCGAGAGGTGCTCCCGGGTGCCCCGGACGTCCCGCGCGAGGTCGCGCGTCGAGGCGTAGCGCTCCTCGGGATCCTTCTGCAGGCACCGTTCGACGATCCACCGGAACGGGGCTGGCACGCTCGCGTTGATCTGGGCGACGGGCTCCGTCTCCTCGCGGATGATCGCCGTCAGCGTCTCCGCCGTCGTGCCGCGCTGGAAGGCGCGCTTGCCCGTCGCCATCTCATAGAAGATCGAGCCGAGCGCAAACTGGTCGGACCGGAAGTCGAGCGGCCGGCCGCTCGCCTGCTCGGGCGACATGTAGCCGATCGTGCCGAGCACCGTGCCGACCTGCGTCGCCTGCGCCGTCGGGAGATTCGACGTCTCCTCCTGCTGCGGCTTCAAGAGCTTGGCGAGGCCGAAGTCGAGGATCTTGACTGCCCCGTCCTTCGAGACCATCACGTTCTCGGGCTTCAAGTCCCGGTGGACGATGCCGGCCGCGTGCGCCTTCGCGAGGCCGTCCGCCATCTGGAAGGCGAGATCGAGGAGCCTCTTCGTCGGCAGGGCTCCGGCATGGAGCACTTCGCGCAGAGTCTGCCCATCGATGAGCTCCATCGCAATGTAGATCGTCGACTCGTCGGAACCGATGTCGTAGATCGTGACGATGTTGGAATGGTTCAATGCCGAGGCGGAGCGCGCCTCCTGCTCGAAGCGTTTGCGGCGGTCCGCGTCCGCTGCGAACTCCGCCGAGAGGACCTTGACCGCCACATCGCGCCCGAGACGCGAATCCCGCGCGCGATAGACCTCCCCCATTCCGCCCGCGCCCAGAGGTGCGAGAATCTCGAAGGGGCCGAGTCGCGTGCCTGCCGAAAGCGTCATCGTGTTTGTGCCGCCGGGATTCTAACCAGAATCGCCGTAGAATCCCCGACATTCTGCGGTGAAAGGAAAACCAATGAGGTTTCTTCGATGCATCGCCCTGCTCCTCGGCTTCGCGGCCGCCGCGTCGGCGGCGACGCCCGAGATCGTCGCCGTGAAGACCGGGCGTCTGATCGATCCAAAAGCGGGCGTGGTCGTGCCGGGCGCCATCATCCTCATCGAGAACGGCAAGGTGCAGGCGGTCGGCCCCTCGGTCGGGATCCCCGCCGGGGCGAAAGTGATCGACCTCTCCACGATGACCGTCTTGCCCGGCCTCATGGACTGTCACACGCACCTCGTCGGCGACTACGTCAACGACGCCGATCCCCTCACGGAGCTCAGGACGTCCTCCGCGCAGCGCGCCTTCGAGTCCATTCCCAACGCACGGGTGACGCTCGAGGCCGGATTCACGACCGTCCGCGACGTCGGCACCTACCGCGCTTTCGTGGACGTCGCGATGCGCGACGCGATCGCGAAGGGGTATTTTCCGGGGCCGCGCATGTTCGTCGCCGGGGCGTACCTCACGATCACGGGCGGCGGCGGCGCGATGTCGGGCGGCCTTGCGCCGGACATCGGCCTTCCGTGGGACCTCAAGTTCGGCGTCGCGGACGGCGTGGACCAGGTGCGCCAGCGCGTCCGCGACATCGCGCAGCACGACGTGGACCTGATCAAGCTGCTGGCCACCGGCGCCTTCCTGGCGCACGGCTCCGACCCCCACGCTGTCGAGTACTCGTATGACGAGATCCGCGCGGCGGTCGAGGAAGCCGGGCACAAGGGCCTCAAGGTCGCGGCCCACGCCCACTCGAACGAGGGCATCAAGAACGCCATCCGCGGAGGCGTCGCCTCGATCGAGCACGGCACGTACATCGACGACGAGGGGATCCGCCTCATGAAAGAGCGGGGCACCTACCTCGTCGCCGACATCTACGACGCCGAGTACATCCGTCAGGGCAAGGCGGCCGGGTTCCCGCAGGACTTCGCCGACAAGCAGCCGGAAGGCGACGAGATCCAGCGTCAGAATTTCAAGAAGGCCGTCCAGGCCGGCGTCAAAATCGCCTTCGGCACCGACGCGAGCGTGTACCCGCACGGCTTCAACGCCCGGCAGTTCGCCTGGCAGGTCAAGTACGGCCAGACGCCGATGGAGGCGATCCGCTCCGCGACCGTCGCGGCCTCGGACCTCATCGGCCGCAACAACAACGCCGGCTCGCTCGAGCCGGGCAAGTGGGCGGATCTCATCGCCGTCAAGGGCGACCCGCTGCAGGACGTGACCGTGCTCGAGAAAGTCTCCTTCGTAATGAAGGAAGGCAGGGTCTACAAGGACGCGAGGTAGCGCTCGCAATCACTCGAGCCCGGCGACGAGGTGTTTCCAAGTTCCTATCTCTGGGACCTGGCCGTCGGCCGCACCGGGCCCTTCGCCTTCGGGACCCACGTCAAGGATCCTGCCCCCGGCGAGCTCATCCGGTTCGGCCTCGATGGGAGCGCGCCGACGACACTCCCTTCCCATCACCACGCCTACTCCGTCGCCCTGGATCCGACCGAGACCCTGGTCGCCACCGGGGGAGACGACGGCGTCGTCCGCATCGGGCCGGTCTCCGGCGAGGAGCCCCATCTCTTCTTCGGCCACACGGGCCGCATCGAAAGGGTCGCCTTCTCGCCCGACGGGCGGTGGCTTGCCTCCGCGGGCATGGACAAGACAATCCGTCTCTGGCCGGTGCCCGACGTCACGAAGACCCCGCCGCACAAGCGCAGCCACGAGGAGTTTCTCGCAACGCTGCGCTCCTGGACCAACCTGCGCGCGATTGCCGACGCGAAATCCCCGACCGGCTGGAAGCTCGAGCCCGGCTCCTTCCCCGGCTGGCAAAAGGCGCCGAGGTGGTGAGCGAGCCCTCCAGTACACTCTTGGCTTAGTGTCGGCCGATCACATCACGCGCATTCTGGCGGAGCTCGACAGGGCCGGCGTTCGGCTGGTCGTGGTCGGAGGGGTCGCCGTCGTTCTCCACGGGCACCTCCGATTCACAGCGGACCTCGATCTGGCCGTGGCGCTCGACCGCGAGAACGTTCTCGCCGTGCTCTCGGCGCTGAAGACGCTGGGCTTTCGGCCTCGCCCTCCCGTTCGTGCGGAGGACTTCGCGGATCCCGCGATCCGAGCGGCCTGGATCCGGGAGAAGAACATGACAGTCTTCTCGCTCTGGAGCGAGTCCTTCCCGGGAACCGACGTCGACATCTTCGCAGACCCGCCGATCTCATTCGAGGATCTGGAAGCCCGAGCCGTGCGCCTCGCCCTTGCGCCACTCACGGTCCACGTCGCCTCGATCGCCGATCTCATCGCCATGAAACGGAAGGCCGGACGGCCCATCGACGCCGCCGACATCGCGGCGCTCGAGAAGATCGAGTTATCCTTGAAGGCCGATGGAAAAGCCTGAGGCCTCGCCCGATGGATGGAAGACCCATGAGGAGGAACAGCGTCGCTCGTGGCTCCGGCTGACTCCGTCCGAGCGCCTCGCCTGGCTCGAAGGCGCCAAGGAGTTCGCCCGGGAAGCGCTCGGCGCCGCCTACCGGCTGCCTGCGACGACCACGGATTCCCGGGAGCAAGACCCCAAGTAGTCAGCGCTTCCGCACGGCCTCGAGAACCCGGTCGCGCACGAACGCCGCGGTCAGCTCCGGCTTGTCGTAGATGTTCCAGCCCGTGACGACGGCGATCAGCTCGAGCGCCGGCACGACGACCAGGAACTGGCCGCCATAGCCGATCGCGGCGTACGCCGGTGGGCCGCCTCCGGGGAACACCCACCACTGGTATCCGTAGGAGAGGCCTTCGCCTTCCTCCTGGCTCAACGGCCCGACCTGGGCCGTCGTCGACGCCTTGACCCATCCCTCTGGAAGAAGGCGACTCCCCTCCCAGACGCCATCCTTCAGATAGAGGTAGCCGATCTTGGCGAGGTCGCGGGGCGTCAGATACAGGCCTCCCTCGGTGTCGGGGTGACCGGTCGGGGTGTGCTTCCAGAAAGAGCGGGAGATCCCGAGCGGGCCGAAGAGATGCTCGGCGGCGTAGACGTCGGCCTGCTTGCCGGTGGCCTTCTTCAAGACCTGGGCGAGGAGCTCCGTCACGCCGCTGCTGTAAACGAACGTGCTCCCGGGCTCGGCGGCCATGGGCTGATCGAGCACGAACTGGACCCAGTCGGCGCTGCCCTCCATGCGGGCGCAACTGTTCGCCGGATCCGTGTACGACACGGTGCTCTCGTCCCAGGCAATGCCGGCCCTCATCGTCATCAGGTCTTTCAGCGTCCAGCGGCCCCGGCGAAGATCGTCATCGACCCGGTAGCCGGCGAAGTACGGAAGGGCCTTCGCGTCGACGCCGGAGATCTCGCCTCGCCGCATCGCAATGCCGATGAGCGCCGACGTGACGCTCTTCGAGACGGATTGCAGCGTGTGCAGGTCGCTCCGGTGCTCGTACGGGTACCAGGCGGAGTCGTAGTAGTTGTAAGGCCCGGGCACCCGATCCGGCGCAGACGCGAAGAGGCGGTCGTAGTCGTTTCGGTAGGACTTCTCGTAGACGACCCTCCCGTTGCGAACCACGAGCATGCCGTCGATGTACCCATGGCGGCCGCTCGCGAGCTCCTCGTCGAGCCTGTGCAGGACGCCGGCATCGAGGCCCTCCGCCTCCGGCGTCGACGTCTTCCAGCCCTTCGTCGGCCATGGCGCGGCGGCCGGGGAAGACAGGAGCAGAGCAGCGGTGAGCAGAAAGATCATCGGACATTCTCCTTCGGCAGCAGCGCCGGCCAGTTCGCGAGCACGGAGATGGGAGCGGAATCTGGCTCGGCGACATCCACCAGAAAGCGTTGACCGTCGGCCGCGACGTCGTAGTCGCGCACGACACCCTCGACGCGGAAGAGCGCCGCCGCCACGCCCGGCTGCGAGCGAGCGCCGGTGGAGAGCGCGACGCCCATGACCTGGTCGTCGGGAGCCAGGTAATACAGCTCCTTGCCATCCCGACGCCACCTCGGCATGGTCCCTCCACCAGAGGAGACACGGAGCCGCTCGCCGGAGGCCTCGACGGGACGCAGGTACACCTCCCGACGGTCCGCATCCGACGACACCGCCGCCGGAAGCACCTTGACAGCTACCTCGCGCTCGAGCCGCCCATTCCGCGCCCGGTACACCTCCCCCATTCCGCCCGCGCCCAGGGGCGCAAGGATCTCGTAGGGGCCGAGGCGGGTTCCGGCGGAAAGCGACATCTCAGCCTTCTCTGAAAGGAAAAATACAGGAGTTCATGGTTGACCGTGCATCACTTGCCGAGTCCGGCGGCCCAGTCGAGCGTGACCACGATCGGCGGCTGGGCGCGGGACTCGGTTCCCATCTGAAACAGGAAGCGGTCGCCCGCCGCCGTGACGTCGAAGTCGATCGCGGCGGCCCCGGCGGTGAAGAGGACTCGTGGCGCGCCGACCTCGATCCCGGAAGCCCCGGACGACACGGAGACCACGATCAGCCTTCCCCCGCCGTCGAGGTAGTAGAGCTCGTGGCCGTCGCCGCGCCAGCGCGGGTGCTCCCCTCCCGCGGAGGAAACGCGGCGCCGCTCGCCAGGAACGCCGGCCGGCACGAGGTAAACCTCCGGCTCGCCCGACTCCTCCGACACGAGGGCCATCCTGCGGCCATCCGGCGAGTAGCAAGCGCCGTACTCACTGTAGGGCGGGCCCTCGCGCCGCAGCCCGGATTTCGCGTCCCCGCCGAGCGGTACGACTCCGATCCGGAACGGAGGCCGCCGGGTCGGCGAATAGTCGCCGTAGACGATGCGCGTGCCGTCCGGGGACCAGCCGAACGGTGCTTGTGTGCCGGGCGCCGCGAGCAGCAGCTCCTCCCGTCCCGTCGCGAGATCGAGAGCGTAGATATCCGGAGCGGCCTCCCGGGCCGCACCGTAGGCCACGCGCGAGCCATCCGGCGACCAGACCGGCTGCAGCCCGTCTCCCCACCCCGATGAGGTCAGCCGCGTCGGCAGGCCGCTCGCGACGTCGTAGATCCAAACGCCGCGGATCCCTGTCAGCGATTCCCGCACGGATATGGCGACCCGGCGGCCGTCGGGCGAGAGCCGCGGCGGCTGATGGAAGATCGCGGGCGCGCCCACAGAACCGAGCGCATGCCCATCCCGATCGAGCCACACCAGCCGCGAGTCGAAGGGCCGCGGCTGGAAGGCGAGAACGTTCGATCGCGCGGAAGCGGAGAAGGCTCCGGAGCCGGTCCGGCGATGGTACGAGACGGCCGGGGCGACGGGGATCGCCTCTCCGGTAAAGGCCAGGCTGCCGGGGTCGAAGGGCCGCGCCAGGAGAGCGGCATCGCGGACGAAAAGGAGGTAGCCGGGCGGACTGTACGTGACGCGGCTGTCCGCCTCAAAGAGCGGCCGCACCTCGCCGGAGTCGAGCGAGCCGACGACAACGACGTGCTTGTCGCCGCGGAACGCATGATCGAGAAAGAGAAAGTGTCGCCCGTCGGGAAGGAACTCCGGCCAGAGATGGAGGTGCTTCGGCTCAGCCTTCGTCAGGACCACGGGGCTGCCTCCCTCCGCAGAGACACGTAGGATCCCGCTCTCGCCGCCGCCCTCCCATTGGCCGATCAGGATGACGCCGCCGGGGCCCCAGGTCCCGGAGCTCCCGGAGAGCGTTTCGCAGATCACCTGCGGCGGCCCTCCGGCCACCGCGATCCTCTGGAGCTTGCCTCCAGCGAAGAATGCGACTTGCCGTCCGTCGGGAGACCAGAATGGCGAGGCCGCCCATTCCGTTCCCGGCAGCGGCCGCGACTCGACTTCGTCGAGCGAGCGAACCCAGAGCCGAAATTTCGAGGCGGATCCCGCGACGAAGGCGATTCGACGGCCGTCGGGAGAAACGGCCAACCCGGTCACCGGCGGCCGGGCGAAGAAAGATGCACTCGAGGACGTGTCCACCAGGAACCGGGTCGGGCCGGCGGGCGACGCCTCCTTGCGAGCCGGACGCAGCAGGAACGCGGCCGTCAGCACCGCGAAGGTGGTCAGCCCCAGCGCGACACGCAACCATTTCGGCGAGCGGGCTCGCAGCGGGGTCGCCGCGCCGAACGTCGCGCCACTCGCCTCCGGCAGCCGGTCGCGCAAGTTGAAAAGGTCTCGGGCCAGGTCGCGCGTCGAGGCGTAGCGGTCGTCGGGATTCTTCGCGAGGCACCGCTCGACGATCCAGCGCAATGGTGCCGGCGTCAGCGGCGCGAGGCTCCCGATCGGCTCGGGCTCCTCGCGGATGATCGCGGACATCGTCTCCGGACTGCTTGCCCGGGAGAACGCGCGCTTGCCCGTCGCCAGCTCGTAGAGGATCGATCCAAACGAAAACTGGTCCGACCGGAAGTCGAGCGCCTTGCCGAGCGCCTGCTCCGGCGACATGTATCCGATCGTTCCCATCACGATCCCCGGCTCGGTCCCGCCCGAGACCGTCGGACCCTGTGTCGCCCCGCTCGGATCCTCCGGCTGCGTCAGCTTCGCTAACCCGAAGTCGAGGATCTTCACGAACCCGTCCTTCGTCACCATGATGTTCTCGGGCTTCAAGTCCCGGTGCACGATCCCGGCGCCGTGCGCCTTGGCGAGCCCGTCGGCCACCTGCGCCGCGATCGCCAGCAGCCGTTTGGCGGAAATGGCGCCCTC
>JBGPGG010000009.1:0-44266 GCA_041483715.1 Thermoanaerobaculia bacterium | reverse complement strand
CGGACGGGGTCAAAGATCTGTCAGAGACGGTAAACCCGGACGCGGAGAGTGTCAACGCCCAGGCGCAAATGCCATAGAATAGGCGTGTCCTCCCGGGTCGGGCGTTCCCGTCGGCTCCTCATCGAAAGGAGCCGGAAATGAACCCGATTCTCGCCCTCTCCCTGCTTCTGCTGATGGCCGATCCCCCCGCCTCGCCCTGGGGTGACGTCCGCCTCACGATCTTCCGGGACCCCTACACCTCGAGCGACCAGGTCACGATCTGCCGCGTGCGCGCGGACAATCTCGGCGGCCGGAGCTGGTCGGGCCGGGCGCTCGCGTTCGAGGCGCGCGCGCTCGGCGGCGGCGCGCAGGACCGTGCCCGGGGCCGCTTCGGACTGGTGCTCGCGCCTTACGGGTCGCTCGAAACGCTCATCGCCCTGCCCGGCCGCCACGACCGGTTCGAGGTGGTTCCGCTCGAGCCGAAGGGCTCCTCCGCCGAGCGCGAGCAGAAGGTGCGGCGCAAGCCCTCCCACCGCCGGCCGAAGCGCCCGGCCTGAGGCCGGTCGGGCTGCAATCCGGAATTGATTCGATAGAATGCTCGCGCATGAAGATCCTCGTCGTGGGTGGGGGCGGGCGCGAGCATGCCCTGTGCTCTTCGCTCCATCGGAGCCCTCTCGTCGAAGAGATTTTCTGCGCTCCCGGCAACCCTGGCATCGCCGAGGTCGCCGACTGCCTGCCGGTCGCCGCGGGCGACATCGTCGAGATCGCGGACCTGGCCGAGACCCTCCACGTCGATCTGACGGTGGTCGGGCCGGAGCTGCCGCTCTCGCTCGGCATTGCCGACGAGTTCCTCAAGCGCGGGCTTCCGATCTTCGGCCCGTCGCGGCTGGCGGCGCAGATCGAGTCGTCGAAGGTGTTCTCGAAGGAGTTCTTCCGGCGCCACAACATTCCCACGGCCGAGGCGACCGTGTGCCAGACCGCGGAGGAGGCGCGCAAGGCGATCAAGCAGTTCGGCTTCCCCGTGGTGCTCAAGGCGGACGGCCTGGCGGGCGGCAAGGGCGTGCTCATCATCGAGAGCGACGAGGACGCCGAGCGTGCGCTCCGACTCTTCTTCCAGGAGCGGGTCTTCGGCGCGGCGGGCGATCGGGTCCTCGTCGAGGAGTTCCTGCGCGGGCAGGAAGCGTCGTTCTTCGCGCTCTTCGACGGCGAGGTCGCCGTGCCGCTTCCGACGGCCCGCGACTACAAGAAGGTTTACGACGGCGATCGCGGCCCGAATACCGGTGGCATGGGAGCGCACTCGCCGGCGGGCGTTTTGAACGCCGAGACGGCTTCGCAGGTCCTGAAGGACATCCTCTGGCCGACGTTGCGCGGGCTCCAGGACGAGGGCCGGGCCTTTCGTGGCCTGCTCTATGCGGGGCTGATGGTCACCGATTCGGGCCCGAAGGTCCTCGAGTACAACGCGCGCTTCGGCGACCCGGAGACGGAGGTCATCCTGCCGCGCGTGACGTCCGACATGGCCGATGTCCTGCTTGCCACCGCGCGGGGCGGCCTCGGACGCTTCCTACCGCTCGAGGTCAAGAACGAGGCGTGCCTCGGCGTGGTGCTGTGCGCCGGGGGCTACCCGGGCAACCACGAGCGCGGCCGGCCGATCACGGGCCTGGCCGAGGCGGCGCGGATGACGGGCGTCGAGGTCTTCCACGCGGGCACGGCGCGCGACGGCGACCGCCTGATCACCGCCGGGGGTCGGGTCCTCGTCGTCACGGCGACGGCTTCCTCGATGACGGAGGCGGCGCTGCGCGCCTACGAGGCGGCCGACAGGATCCAGTTCGAGGGCAAACACATGCGGCGCGACATCGCCGCCGGCGGCATCCGGCCCAGCCGGATTTGACGACCCATTCCTGACCCGATCGTCAGAAACACCCCGCCGCGCACTTCAACTCGTGGAAGCGCGTGTCCCCGGAGTCGGGGTCCTGCGTCAGCAGGAAGCCCTCGATCGTGGGGGCGTTCGGCGTCGCGTTGCGCGTGTCGGCGAAAACGATCACCGAGGAAACATTGGTCGGCACCGCGGCCTGCGTGAAGAGATCGTTGATGAGCCGCACTTCTCCCGGCTCGATGTTGGCGAGCGGTATCTGGTTTCCGACGGGCTGGCCGGTGGACGGGTCGTAGAGCGTGACGTAGACCGTCACCAGAGCCAGCGTGCCGAGGGCGTCGGTGTTGTGGATCCCGAGCGTCGAGCCGAGGGACCCGGCCTGGAGGCTCGGAGCCGGCACGGTGTCGTGGGCCGTGCCGACGAGGGAGGTAAGCGCCGATTCGAAGAAGAGCGAGGTGATCTGTCCGCACCCGACGGTGCCGCGCAGGGGGTCGACCTCCGAGACGCGGTTGTAGGTGCTCGCCGCGACGGTGCCTTCCCAGCCCTGGCGTGAGGGAAGGTTCTGGAAGGTGACGAGCAGGGTCCCGAGCGCGTTCTGCTCGGCCCCGGGCGCGAGGCGCCCCTGGCTGCCGAGGTACGAAACGATGTCGTCGGAGTGGAAGTTGTCGAGGTGCCCGAGCGGAATCGAGAGCGCCTGCGTGCAACCCTGGAAAACGTTGTTGACGGCGTAGCAGTACTGGAGATCGGCCGCGACGCCGTCCACCGCCGTGTTGTTCGAGATGTCGACCGAGGTCCGCACGTACGCGTCGGGGAGAGCTCCCGGTGCCGCCTTGGTATTCGTTGCGGTGACGGACGCGGCGGGGAAGTCGGTAGTCCAGGCTCCGCCGGGGGATACGGGGTTGCCCGCCGGCACGTGGTACGTCTTCGAGAAGCCTGTGACGTTGTCGGTGACGGTGAGGTCGTAGATCAAGTCCGTCAGGTGGCCGTAGAAGACCCAGTAGTTCCCGTTGATCCCCCTAGCGTCTAGGATCTTGACGAACACTTCGGGGTTGCTCGGGTTGCCGGTCAGGGTAGGAAGCGAGAAGTAGCCGAAGGTGTCGGTCTGCGGAAGGGCGACGCCTACCCCTGTGACGTTGTTGTTGTGCTGATTGGTGGCCAGGAGCGTGATGTTGAAGCTGTGCGCCTGGTTCAGCACGAGCGTGCCGCCCTGCCCGCCTCCCGGCGGGGCGTAGCTGCGCACGTAAGGCACCTCGACCGAGTACGACTGGCCCGCGGCCGAGGCCTTGGACGCGGCTTCGGCCCTCGGGGCGACCCGCACGACCTTGTTCCGGTTCGCCGCGGATTGGGCGGGGGCGGCGACCGGCACCAGTCCGGCTGCGAGGGATGCGACGAGGGCGAGGCGCGAAAGCTTCATATCCTGGTTCTCCTTGGGGCTCGGGCCCCTCAATTTGCGGGCGAACTGAGAGTCTAGCAAATTCCGGTCCACGTGCTAATGCGCTGCGGGGCCCGTCTTACCGGCCTGGGCGGCCCTCCCGCGTCCCAAACGGGTGACGGTTTGTCGCGGCCGAGACCAACACCTTTCTGACGCGCCGAATCTGCCCGAGGTTTACGCGGGCTAGTATCAAGCCCGTGCGCTTGACCGCCACCGTCCGGATCCTGACAGGCCTTCTCTTCGTCGCGGAGGGTCTGTCGAAGCTTACGGGCGACTTCGTGAGCGGGGGATTCGCGAAGTACGCTCCGGGGATCGCCGCCGGCTCGTTCCCCTTCTGGCGGCACTTTCTGGAGGCGACGGTCGTCCCTCGCGCCGGACTCTTTTCGTGGGTCGTTGCCCTCGGCGAGCTGGCCGTGGGGCTGGGACTACTCGCGGGGTTCCTGACGCGGATTGTGGCGGCGGGCGGCGCGCTGCTGATGCTGTCGATCGTCCTCGGCGAGGCAAGACCCGGTCCGGACGCCTCCTGGGATGTCTGGATCACGTCGGGCCTCACCCCGAAGCTCGCCTGCCTGCTCCTCCTGCTGCTCTTTGCCGTGGACGCGGGCAAGGTCTGGGGTCTCGACGGCCGGCGGCGCAAGGCGCCGCGCGCAAAGGCCGCCTGACCGGAGTCCCTAGCGCAGAAGCGCCGAGACGGCGCGCTCGAGATCCGCATACGACTGTTTTCCCGAGAGAACGCGAGCCTTCTTGCCGTCCCTGCCGTACAGGACCGTGAAGGGAATCTCGCCGCCCCACTTCGGGTCCACGGACTCGATGAAGTCCTGGTCGTCGGCGCCACTCTTCTTGCGGTAGTTGGGAAAATCCGGGTGCCCGGCGGCCAGGAACTCTTCGATCTTGGGAAGGTCCTTCGCGAGATCGGTCGACACGCCGAGGACGCGAAGCCCCTGATCCCGGTATGCCTTCTCGAGACGGACGAGGTCCGGAAACTCTTCGCGGCACGGGACGCACCAGGTCGCCCAGAAGTTCACGAGGACGACGTGTCCTTTCTCGCGGGCGATCGCGGCGGCGAGCTCCTTGCCATCCACCTCGCCAGTGAGTAGCGTCGCGTCGGCGGCGCGGCCCGGCGCCGCGAGCGCGAGAAAAAGGAGGGCGGCAAGCGCCGCCCTCAAATCCGAATTCCGAATTCCGAATTCCGAAATCTTCTTCATGCCCGCTTGATTGTGCAGCCGAAAGCCTTGGTCTCGGCCTTGGTGACAGGCCGGCCCGCGAGCAGGGCGTCGAGCGCGTTCTTCAGGTCGGGCGAGGTGACCTTCGACGCGTCTTCGTAGTTTTCGTCGATGCGCCCGTGGTACTGGAGCTTGCCGTCTTTGCCGATCACGAACGCCTCGGGTGTGCGCCTTGCGTCGTAGAGGTCGGCGACCTTGTTGCCCGGATCCTTCACGATCGTGAACGTGTGCCCGTTCTTCTTCGCGTGGTCCACCACGTCCTGCACCGTCTCGGTCGAGTTGCTGTTGATACCGACGAACAGGACGTCCTTCTTCGCATAGGCGTTCGCAATGTCGCGCATGCGCTCGTTGTAGGCGTTGGAGTAAGGGCAATTGGTCGAGACGAAAACGAGGACGACGAACGCGTTCGACTTCTCGGCGTCGGCGAGCGAGAAAGTCTTTCCGTCGATGGTCTTCAGCTCGAACTGGGGCGCCGCGGCGCCGATCACGGGTCCCTCGGCCAGCGCCGGCAGAGCGGCGACCGCGAGAAAGGCCAGGCTGAGCAGTGTACGCATGGTTTTCATCGCAAAAATCTCCTTAACAAGGAAGGAAGCAGCCTGGACGCAAGAAAATTCCATTCTTCGTTTCCCGTTTCCCGTTTCTCGCCCCGTCAGCCACCGCCTCTTTTTGGGCGGCCCGCTTGCCGAGGTGCGCCGCGCCATCCTCTCCCGGGGGGAGAAGACCGTTTTCCTTACACCGCGAACAACGGGCGTATCACCACGGGGTCGAACTTCCAGACGTACTTGTAGGCGCCGTTGAAGAAGTCGATCGTGATCTCGTAGTGCGCCTCGACGGTGATCGACTCGCGGACGCGCGTGATCTTGAGATTGTCCTTCGTGACCGGGATCTGGAGCTCCTGGGCCTTGCGCAGGATCTCGAACTCGATGAACTTCAGGTCCTTGATGGATCCGAAGGCCGCCTGCTCCTGCATCACGTCGTAGAACTCCGAGGACGCGATCTTCACGGGCACGACCTTGTAGAGGACGTAGGCGACGAAGCCGAGAATTACGAGCCACACGATGCACCCGACGTTGGCGGCTCCCCGGACTGTCCGTGACCGTGTCATGCGTTCTTCCTCCAAGAGTCTTTTCCGGGATTCTAACCCGATTCGCGCGATTTAACGCACGGGCCGGAACAGACGATCCCAGCGCGTGCGGCGCAGCAAGTCGAGGGGAAGTCGCGCGACGGCGCGCGCGCCCGACGGCACGTCGGAGCCGCGGGGCACGAACGACCAGTAGACGAAGAGCGCGCGGCCCTCGATGTGGCCCGCAGGCACGGCGCCCCAGTAGCGGCTGTCGTTCGAGTCGTCGCGGTTGTCGCCCATGACGAAGTACGAGCCCTCCGGGACGCCGGTCGGCGCGATCTGGTCGCGCCGGCGCCGGTTGTCGGGCACGGAAGGATCGTCCGGCCAGACGCGATCGTCCGAGTGGAACGCGTAGGGCTCGTCGAGGAGGCGACCGTCGACGAACACGCGCTTGTCCCGGATCGCGACGATCTCTCCCGGAAGGCCGACGACGCGTTTCAGGAAGTCGCGGCGCGGGTCTTCCGGAAAACGGAAGACCACGATGTCTCCCCGCCGGACGCCGCGCGACGGCAACAGCGGGTCGAGGGGGCTCGAGCGGGGCGCGAGCAGGAACTTGTTGACGAGGAGCCGGTCCCCCGTCAGCACGTTCTTCTCCATCGAGGGGCTCGGGACTTCGAACGCCTGGAACAGGAAGGTCCTGGCGAAAAGGGCGAAAACGATCGCCGCGAGCAGCGGATCGGCCCGCTCGCGCAACCCCCGCCGCGGGCCGGCGGTCGGCGGCCCGGCCGTTACTGCACGACCGTGAACATCCGGTCCCATCGTGTCCGCGAGAAGAAATGGACGGCGACGTCCGCGAGCTGGCGGATCTTCGCGATGGGGCCGTGCCAGATGTGCGAGTTCGGCTCCGCCTCGTAGGACCAGTAAAGGACGACCGGTCGGCCGAAGATGTTCGCGCTCGGGATCGCGCCCCAGTAGCGGCTGTCGAGCGAGTTGTCGCGGTTGTCCCCCATCCCGAAAAATGCGCCGGCGGGGACCTTGAACGGCCCGAACTGGTCGCGCCGGCGCGCCATGTCCGCGACGGCGGGATTGTCGGGGTAGGTCTCGGGGTCGATGTGCTGGATCGAGGCGCGCTCCTCCGGCTTGTCGTTGACGAAGAGGCGTTTATCCCGCACTTGCACGGTGTCGCCGCCCTGCGCGACGGCGCGCTTGACGAGGACGTTGCCGGGGTTCACGTCGTCGCCGGGCTTCTTGAAGACGACGATGTCGCCGGGGTGCACGTCGCGGTACGGCAGCAGGCCCGCGAGGGCCGGAAGGCGCGACGCGAAGGCGAACTTGTTGACGAGAAGATGGTCGCCCACGAGGATCGTGCGCTCCATCGAGCCGGTCGGGACCTGGTAGGTCTGCACGATGAAGGTCCGCACGAAGAGCACGAAGATCCCGGCCACGAGCAGGGACTCGTACCATTCGCGCGCGGTCGACTGGGTGCGCGGGGCTGTTTCCGAGGCGGCGTTCGGATCGTTCATTCGATTTTCAGCACGGCAAGAAACGCTTCCTGCGGGATGTCCACTCGGCCCACCCGCTTCATGCGTTTCTTGCCCTCCTTCTGTTTCTCCAGCAGCTTTCTCTTGCGCGTGATGTCGCCGCCGTAGCACTTGGCGAGCACGTTCTTGCGGATCGCCGAAACCTGCTCCCGGGCGACGATCTTCGAGCCGATCGCGGCCTGGATCACCACCTCGAACATCTGGCGAGGGATGATTTCTTTCATCTTTGCCGTGAGGAACCGGCCCCTCACCGCCGCGGCGTCGCGGTGGACGATCAGGGACAGGGCATCGACGGGGTCCCCGTTGACGAGCAGATCGAGCTTGATCAGGTCCCCCTCGCGGTACCCCGAGAACTCGTAGTCGAACGAGGCGTAGCCCTTCGAAATCGACTTGAGCTTGTCGTAGAAGTCGAGGACGACCTCGTTCAACGGGAAGTCGTAGGTCAGGACCACGCGGTTCGAGGCCAGGTACTCGAGCGACTTTTGCGTCCCGTGCCGGTCCTCGCACAGCTTCAGGAGGCCGCCGAGGAAGTCGTCCCGCGTGATTATCGTCGCGGTGATGTAGGGCTCCTCGATCCGCTCGATGTAATTGGCTGCCGGCAGGTGGTTCGGGTTGACGATCGCGAGGACCTCACCCCTGTTCGTCGTCACCCGGTAGTTCACGCCGGGCGCGGTCGTGATGAGGTCGAGGTCGAACTCGCGCTCGAGGCGCTCCTGGATGATCTCCATGTGGAGGAGGCCGAGAAAGCCGCAGCGGAAGCCGAAGCCGAGCGCGGTCGAGTTCTCGGGCTCGAAGGTGAACGAGGCGTCGTTCAAGCGCAGCTTCTCCATCGCGTCGCGCAGGTTGGCGTACTCGTCGGCGTCAGTGGGGAAGAGGCCGGCGAAGACCATGGGCTTGGCTTCCGCAAAGCCGGGCAGCGGTTCGGCGGTCGGCCGGCGGACCTCGGTGATCGTGTCGCCGATGCGCGTCGAGTGGAGGTCCTTGATGTTGCCCCAGAGGGATCCGACCTCTCCGACTGAGAGGACGGGAACCTCCTCCGACTGCGGCCGAAACACGCCGAGCGCCTCGACGTCTGTCTCGAGGCCGGTGCCCATCGCGCGGATCTTCATGCGCGGCTCGAGCTTTCCGTCCAGGATGCGCACGAGCGACGTCACGCCGCGGTACGGGTCGTACCAGGAGTCGAAGAGCAGCGCCTTGAGGGGCGCCTGCGGATCCCCCTTCGGCGGGGGGATGTCGCGGACGATCCGTTCGATCAGGTCTTCGATCCCGATGCCCATCTTGGCGGAGGTCAGGACCGCGTCGTCGGCGGGGATCCCCACGACCTGCTCGATCTGCTCGCGCGCCTTCTCGGGCTCGGCGGAGGGGAGGTCGATCTTGTTGATGACCGGCACGATGACGAGGTTGTGGTGCGTGGCGAGGTAGGCGTTGGCGAGCGTCTGCGCCTCGACGCCCTGGGTCGCGTCCACGACGAGCACGGCGCCCTCGCAGGCGGCGAGCGACCGCGAGACCTCATAGGAGAAGTCCACGTGGCCGGGCGTGTCGATCAGATTCAGGACGTACTCCTGGCCGTCGCGCGCTGTGTAACGCAGCGTGACCGCCCGCGCCTTGATCGTAATGCCGCGCTCCTTCTCGAGGTCCATGTCGTCGAGCATCTGCTCGTGCATCTCGCGCGCGGTCACGGCGTTGCAGCGCTGCAGGATCCTGTCCGACAGCGTCGTCTTGCCGTGGTCGATGTGTGCCACGATCGAGAAGTTGCGGATGAAGCGGGGGTCCGTCATGAGAAAAGTCGACAGTCTACAGTTAACAGTCGAGAGCCGAAAGCCGAGCTCCTGGGCCTCGGTCAACTGTCGACTGTGAACTGTCGACTAGGTTCCCAGGGGCCACCGGGACCGCGCATTGGCCTCGGTCAGGTCTTGCGCCCCGTCCCGCCGAAAGCGCAGCAGGCCCGCCCAGCCGATCATGGCCGCGTTGTCGGTGGTGAAGGAGCGCTCGGGCAGGTGCACGGCGACGCCGCGCTTTCCGCCCCAGGCCGCGAGCGCCGCGCGCAGCTCCGAATTCGCCGCGACGCCTCCCGAGAGCGCGATCGCCCGCATTCCCTCGTCGCGATGGACCGAGTCCACGCGGTCGAGCAGGGCGGCGACGATGGCGTGCTGGAACGATGCCAGAAGATCGACGAGGTCGGGAGGCAGCGCTTCGGGATCGAGCGGCGAGCCGTCGATCCCTCGCTTCTCGAGCTCGCGCAGCATCGCGGTTTTCAAGCCCGAGAAGGAGAAGTCCCGCGATCCGTCGTTGGTGCGCCCGATGGCGAAGGGATGCCGATCTGCGCGCCCGCGCGCTGCGATGCGGTCCACGATCGGCCCGCCCGGGTAGCCGAGCCCGGCGCGGCGGGCGATCTTGTCGAAGGCCTCGCCGGGCGCGTCGTCGCGCGTGCGGGCAATCGGAAGGATCGCCGCGCCTTCCTCGACCCGCACGAGCTCCGCATGGCCGCCCGAGACGACGAGGCCGTGGAAGGGGTAGGTCACCGGCAGCGGCGCTTCTCCGCTCCCACGCAGGTAGGCGGAGAAGAGGTGCCCCTCGAGGTGATTGACGCCCACGAGGGGGATCGCGCGCGCGAAAGCGAGTGCCTTTGCCGCCGAGAGCCCGACGAGCAGCGCGCCGATCAGTCCGGGCCCGGCCGTTGCCGCGATGAGGCCGATGTCCTCGAGCCGAACGCCCGCGCGGGCGAGCGCCTCCTCGAGGACGGCGGGAAGGTTCTCGAGGTGCTGGCGCGCGGCGACCTCGGGCACGACGCCGCCGTAGGGCGCGTGGGCGCGGATCTGCGACGAGACGACGTTCGACAGGACGCGGCCGTCGCCGTCGAGCACCGCGACCGAGGTCTCGTCGCAGGACGTCTCGATCCCGAGGACGATCACGCGGGCAGGACCGGGAAGCCCTCGCGCCGCGCCGCGTCCCGCAGCCGGTCGTCGAGGCAGACGAATGGGAGCGAGTCGGGCTGCTCGCCGCAGGCGACCAGCGCGGCGGCCAGCTGCAGGGCATCCGCGGCGCGGAGGGGATGAGTGTTGACCAGGCGGATGGCCCTCGCACGGGCCTGCTCGATGGAGTGAACGGTTCTCCAGCGCGCCGAGAGGAAGCTCACTTCCGAGCGAGCGCTTTCGACCTCGGCCGGCTCGAGCTGCTCACGTCCCCGTCGCGCGAGCGCGGCGGCGATTTCCACTTCCGTGAGACACCAGACCGACTGATCCCGGTCGTTCTCGTAGACGGCCCGCACCGCTGCCGTGCTCGGTTCCTCGACCACGAGCGGCAGCAGGGCGGAAGAGTCCCAGAACCTCATCGTCCGGTGCGGCGCTCTTCGAGGAGAGCTTCCAGAAGGCGAGCGGGCTTTTCCGTCTTGACCGGAGGCGGCAGCCTGGCCTCATCACGGATCTTTGGAGGAGTCAGGATGCCGCGCCGCTCGGCCTCGTGCACCCAGGCGGGAAGTCCCTCCTGGTTCGAACCTCCCCCGATCGGCTCGATCCGCGCGATGGGCGTGTCCCGGTCGTAGACGATGATGGTCTCGCCCTTGCGCACCCGTGCGAGGTACTCGGAGAGGCCGTCCCGCAGCTCCGAAATTCTGGCGTTCTTCATGACGCCATTATAGCCAGAAGACGGCACAGACGGGCAACGGTAGACGGGAGACGATAGGGCCCCGACTTCCGTCTTCCGTCTTCCGTCTACCGTCTCTCAGTCAGGACCTCTCTCAGGCTCTCGGCGTACGGGGGCCGGCAAACGCCCCGGTCGGTCACGATCGCGGTGATGTAGCGGGCGGGCGTGACGTCGAAGGCGACGTGGCGCGCGGAGACACCCTCGGGAGCGATCGAGCGGCCCGCGAAGGAAAGGACTTCCGCGGGCGAGCGCTCCTCGATGGGGATCCGGGCGCCGTCGGGACAGGCGAAGTCGATGGTCGTCATCGGCGCAGCCACGTAGAACGGGATTCCGTTCTCCTTTGCAAGGACCGCGAGCGAGTACGTGCCGATCTTGTTGGCCGTGTCTCCATTGGCCGCGATGCGGTCGGCGCCCACGACGACGGCCTCGATGTCTCCGCGCGAGAGAAAGTGGCCGGCCATGCTGTCCGTGATGAGCTCCACCGGGATCCCGTCGCGCGAAAGCTCCCAGGCGGTCAGGCGCGCGCCCTGGAGGAACGGCCGCGTTTCCGAGGCGATAACCCGGATCGGCTTGCCCGCTTCGACCGCGCCGCGGATGACGCCGAGGGCCGTGCCGTAGCCGGCCGTCGCGAGAGCCCCGGCATTGCAATGCGTGAGCACGGCGCGTTCGCCCGAGAGCAGCTCCGCGCCGAATTTCCCGATGCGGCGGCAGGCGGCGATGTCTTCCGCGGCGAGGGCGTCGGCCTCCGCGACGAGCTCCCGCTCGATCGCCTCGGGCGCGGCGGCGCCGAGCGCGGCAAAGCGACCCGCCATCCGGTCGAGCGCGGAGAAGAGGTTGACGGCCGTCGGCCGCGTCGCGGCGAGCAGGCGCCGCGCCGTCTCGAAGCGTTCGGAGGGCGGCGTCGACGCCCCGCTGCGCATCGCGAAGGCGGCCCCGTAGGCCGCGGCCACGCCGATCGCCGGCGCTCCGCGCACTGCCATGTCGCGGATCGCGATCGCGATCTCGGGCGCCCGCTCGAGCTCGAGCCAGACCTCGTCGGAAGGCAGCAGACGCTGGTCGAGCAGCCGCAGGATGCGCCCCTCGCGATAGAGGGGGCGAAAGAGCTCCGCGGCGCTCACGGGGCCGGCCGCAGGACGAGGCCGGCGCCGTGCCGGCGCGGATCCGCGACGGCCTCCGTCTTCGCGCCGGGCAGCGCCGCGACGGCATGCACGCGCCCGATCTTTCCCGAGACCGGGTCGCGCGCGCTGACCTTCGTCTGGTGACCCATCGCCTCCAGCGCCGTTATCCACGCGGGGTCGAACCCTTCCGGTTCCACCTCGAGGACGTCGGGCAGATCCTGCTGGTGGAAGCGCGGCGCGGCAACGGCTGCGCCGAGCGGCTCGGCCCGCAGGACGAGCGCGAGGAGGACCTGAAAATTCGTCGTGATGATGGTCGAGCCCCCGGGCGTGCCCCAGGCGAACACGCCGCGGCCGGGGATCACCGCGATCGTCGGGCACATCGAGGAAAGCATTCGCTTTCCGGGGGCGATCGCATTCGATTCACCCTGGACGAGGCCGTACATGTTCCTCTCGCCGGGCCTCGCCGCGAAGTCGTCCATCTCGTTGTTCATCAGGAAGCCGAGGCCCGGGGCCACTCGGGTGTTGCCGAAGGAGTCGTTCAACGTCGTCGTCATCGAGACGACCATCCCGCTGCCGTCCACGACGGAGAAGTGCGTCGTCGTCGGCTTCTCGGGAAACACCCGGCCGAGATTGGCCGAGGGCGTGGCGCGGTCCGGGTGGATCGAGGCCACGAGGCGCTTCGCGCGGGCGGGATCGACGAAGAGCTTTTCGTCGACGCCCGGGAACGCCGGGTCGCCCAGGAAATGGTTGCGGTCGCGGAAGGCGCGTTTCTCGATCTCGGCGAGCCAGTGCATCGCGGACGCGCCGTTGACCCGCAAACGGTCGGGGATGCGACCGACGGAGAGCGCCATCTCGGCGAGGACCGGGCCCGAGGAAGGCGCGGGCGTGGTGAAGACCTCGGCGCCCAGGAACGAGAAGCGCAGGGCCGGCCGGACCTTCGCCTCGTAACGGGCGAGGTCGCCCCGCGTGATGAGGCCGCCCATCCTCTTCTGGCCCTCTTCGATGTCGCGCGCGATCTCGCCGCGATAGAAGCCGTCCTCGCCGCGATCGCGGATCGCCGCGAGGGTCTTGGCCAGTTCCGGCTGGCGGAAGAGGGCGCCCGGGACCGGGGCGGCCCCGTTCGGCAGGAAGATGCGCGCGGTCGCCGCGTCCTTCGCGAGCCGCGCGTGATCGGCGGCGATCGATTCGGCGATGTTCGCGGTCATCGAGAACCCATCGCGCGCCAGCCGCACGGCGGGCTCGACGACGACCTTCCAGGGAAGGCGTCCGGCGCGGCGGTGCGCGAGGGCGAGGCCCGCGACGGAACCCGGAACGCCGGAGGCGAGCGGGCCGTCCGTCGAGGAGGGGGCCGGGGCCCCCGGCGCCGCCATGAAGAGGTCCCGCCGCGCCGCGCGGGGGGCCATCTCCCGAAAATCCACGGTCAGGACGCGGCCCTTCGCGTCGCGGGAAATCCAGAACCCGCCGCCTCCGATGTTGCCCGCCTCGGGCCAGGTCACGGCGAGCGCAAAGGCGACGGCGACGGCCGCGTCCGCGGCGTTGCCGCCCTTGCCGAGGATCTCGATGCCGACCCCGGCCGCGATTGCCTCCTCGGCCGCGACGGCGCCGCCGGCGCCGAGCGAGACCTGGGGCGGCTGTGCGGCCGACAGCGCGGCCGACGCCAAAACAAGAAGCAGCGCAACCAGCCGTCGTTTCACTGCGCTATTCTACCGGGCCGATGAAATCCATAAGGGAGCTGCCCCTCGAGGGGCGAAAAGTCTTTCTACGGGTCGATTTCAACGTGCCGCTCGATCGCGGCGGCCGGGTTGCGGACGATACGCGCATCGCCGAGACCCTGCCGACCCTGCACCTCGCGCTCGAGCGGGGGGCGCGCGTCCTCTGCGCTTCCCACCTCGGCAAGCCGAAGGGCAAGAGGAAGGCCGAGCTTTCGCTGGCGCCGGTCGCCGTGCGGTTGGCCGAAAGGCTCGGCAAGCCGGTGCGCTTCGTCGAGGACTGCGTCGGCCCGGAGGCCGCGAAGGCGGCGGACGCGCTCGCCCCCGGCGAAGTGCTGCTGCTCGAAAACCTCCGCTTTCACGCCGGAGAGGAAGGCAACGACCCCGAGTTTGCGGACGCGCTCGCGGCGCTCGCGGACGTTTACGTGGATGACGCTTTCGGCGCCGCCCACCGCGCGCACGCCTCGATCGTCGGCGTGCCGCTGCGCCTCGCGGTGAAGGGCGCCGGCCTGCTGCTCGAGAAGGAGGCGCGGGAGCTCTCGCGCCTGCTCGAGCCCGCGCGGCCGTTCGCGGCGATCCTCGGCGGCGCGAAGATCTCGGGCAAGATCGACACGCTGCGCGTGCTCTCGCGCAGGGCGGACGTGCTGCTGGTCGGCGGCGCAATGGCGAACCATTTCGTGAGGGCCCTCGGCCTTTCGGTCGGCCACTCGCTCCTCGAGGAGGACAAGGTCCCGCTCGCGCGCGAGATCCTCGACTTCTGCAAGGAGGCGGGAAAGACGATTGCGCTACCTTCGGATTTCGTCGTGGCCCAATCGCCCGACGACGGCGCGAATGCGAAGACCGTCGGGATCAACAAGATCCCGGACGGCCTGATGACGCTCGACGTCGGCCCCCGCACGCTCGAGCAATTCGAGCGCCTGCTCGGGCCCGCGAAGACGATTTTCTGGAATGGGCCGATGGGCGTCTTCGAGAAGCCACCCTTCGACAAGGGGACGATGGCCGTCGCCCGGATCGTCGCCGCGTCCGGCGCCGTCACGGTGGTCGGAGGCGGCGAGAGCGTCCAGGCGGCGCAAGCGGCCGGCGTCGCGGGAAAATTCACACACGTCTCGACCGGTGGGGGAGCCTCGCTGGAGTTTCTGGCGGAAGGGAAACTTCCCGGGATAGAGGCGCTGGGATGACGAGTCGACAGTCGACAGTGACCGCCGACCGCCTGCTCCCCTGTTGACTGTGAACCGTCGACTGTCGACTTCCTCATGAACCTCTTCGTCGCCAACTGGAAGATGAACAAGACGCGCGCTGAGGCGCGTGCGTTCGCGGCGCAGCTCCAAGATCGCATCGGAAATGGTGTTGCCGGAGCCGAGCTCGTCATCGCGCCGCCATGGACAGCGCTCGATGCGGCGCGCGACGGCCGGGGACGCTGGGCGCTCGCGTGCCAGAACATAGCGGCAGAGGCCGAGGGCGCCCTCACCGGCGAGGTGTCGGCCGCAATGGCCGCGGACGCCGGGTGCCGCTACGCCATCGTCGGCCACTCGGAGCGGCGGCGGCTCTTCGCGGAAGACGGGCCGACGCTCGAGAAGAAGCTCGCGCGATGCCGCGAGGCAGGGCTCACACCCATCTACTGCATCGGCGAGACGGCACAGCAGCGGGATGGGGGTCTGACCGAGGCCACGCTCGTTGGCGAGATCGCGACGCTCGAGACGGACCCCGCCGACGCCCCGCTGGTCGTGGCCTACGAGCCCATATGGGCGATTGGGACCGGCCGGTCCGCGACGCCGCAGGACTGCGCAGCGGCCTGCGCGCGCATCGGGCAATTGCTGTCCTCGAGGCGGCAGCTCCGCATCCTCTACGGCGGGTCCGTGACACCCGAGAACGCCGCAGACCTGCTGGCCGCATCCGGCGTGAACGGGTTCCTGATCGGTGGGGCGAGCCTGTCGGCGGTCTCTTTCGAGGCCATCGCCCGCGCTTGACGCCCTCAGGCCAGGCGCGTAGACTTCCGCCCCTTTTCGTGGAGGCTCCGTGTACATTGCCCTGGTAACCGTTTACGTCATCATCTGCTTCTTCCTGATCCTGGTGGTCCTCCTCCAGCAGGGCAGGGGAGCGGACATCGCCGGCGCGTTCGGCGGCGGGTCGAGCCAGACCGCCTTTGGTGCCCGGGGGGCCACGACGTTCCTGCACAGGCTCACGACCGGAGCATTCGTCGCGTTCGTTCTGATTTCGATGCTCCTCTCGATCCTCGAGGCGCGGCCGAAGGGCTCTGTGATCAGCAAGACGCTCCCGGCAGCCGCCTCGACCCAGAAGCCGGTTGCGCCGGCTTCTGCAGCTCCCGCCGCGCCCGCAGCCGCACAGCCCGCTCCCGGCAACGCCTCGCAGCCCTCCTCAGGTAGTCCGGCAAAGCCTTAGAATCGGCCCCCGTGCCGTCGTGGTGGAATTGGTAGACACGTACGTTTGAGGGGCGTATGGGGTAACCCATGCCGGTTCGAGTCCGGCCGACGGCACCACTCATGAAGTTGTGAGTTATGAGTCGTGGGTGAGTCGTGAGTTCAGCTCGTAACTCGAAGCTTGGATCTCATTTCTCCGGTACCGGGTCGTACCCCCCACTCGCCCACGGATGGCACCGCAACACCCTTCCGGCAGCGAGCGCGAATCCGCGTGGCGCGCCGTAGCGCGCGATGGCTTCGCGCCCATAAGCGGAGCAGGTGGGCTCGAAGCGGCAGTGGACGAGCCCCGAGCGGGCGATCGCCGGCGAGACGGTGGCCCGGTAAACGTCGATCGCTCGCACGGCCAGCCGTGCGCCCACCTGTCTGGAGGCCGGTTTCAGGCAGTCGCCGACCGCGAGCCCGATCAGCGCGGCCAGGATCGGACCGGCCAGCGAGGCGCCGCGCGACGCCGCCCTCGGCGCGGCCTCGGGCGCCTCAGTCCTTCGCGGAGAATCGGCTGGCATAGGGGGAGACTCCGGGGATCATCAGCCTCTGGCCCTGGATCGCCTTGACGATGGCGAGGAGGACGATCCCGACGTACATCAGCGAGACGATCAGCATGGCCACGGCGTAGAGGCAGGACAGCGCGGGGAAGAGAATGCCGACGACCGTTGCGACGAAGCCCGTCACGAGCACGACCCCGAACAGCAGCAGGCCGTTGCGGGCGTGCCACCGCGCCTCGCGATCCCGAGACGCCAG
This sequence comes from Thermoanaerobaculia bacterium, assembly GCA_041483715.1. Taxonomy (GTDB): domain Bacteria; phylum Acidobacteriota; class Thermoanaerobaculia; order UBA5066; family Gp7-AA6; genus DAHUXD01. The sequence continues at coordinate 27,513 of JBGPGG010000009.1, read as the reverse complement.
CAGGGGAATGAAGCCGAAAACGGCGAGATAGGCGAGGACCAGCAGCCAGGCACGCGTCGGGGAGGGGCCCTCGGCGGTCATTGCCGAGACGATATCAGGCGGAAAACGGGGGGTCTTGACTAATTCGTCTTCAGCCGGATGGTCCCGTTTACCGTCTCGCAGTGGAGCGTCTCGGTGCCGCCGTTGTAGCTGCCGCGGGCCTGCTTGGGCCCGAGCTTGCCTTCCACCGTCAGATCGAAGTCGCCTTCGATGTGCCCGTTGACGGTCTCGAGGTCGTATCGGACGGAAGAGCTCTTGTCGAATGCGACGTCGATCGACCCGTTGACCGTTTCGACCCGCGTCTTCTTGAGCGGCCCCTTGTAGGCGAGGCGGACCGAGCCGTTGACCGTGTTCGCGCTGCTCGGGCCCTGGAGGCCGGTGAGCTCGATCGAGCCGTTGACGGCGTCGCCCGAGAGCGAGCCCGTAAAGCCCGCCGCGGTGATCTTGCCGTTGCAAGTCTCGAATCGGACGTCCGTCTTCGCCGGGATCTGGAGCACGTAGTTCACGTGCGCTCCGGAGCCCCCGAAGTCGAGGAATCCGAAGAGCCGGCGGCGCTTGGGGTTGACCGTCTCGACCTTGATCTCCTCGCCGACCTTGGTGACGCGGATCTCCGTCAGGCGCAGCGTCTCCTGCGCGCGGCTGCCCTCGGCTTTCTTGACTGCGCGGAGCTTGAAGTAGGGCCGGTCCCAGGCGCTGGCCTCGATCTCGCCGTTGACGTTCTCGACGGAGATCTTCGTCACGCCCTCCATCGAGTAGGCCTTCTCGAAAACCTCCTGTTCGCCGCTTCCGGCGTGCAGGGGCGCGGCCAGGGCGAGGAGGAGCAGGGCGGCGAGGGTCTTTCGGGTCTTGTGCATGTGCATCCGAATCTTAACAACGGAAAGCGGGACAAAAGGTTCAAGCCGGATGGGCCGCCTCCGCGAGCGAGCCGCAATCCTCATGTCATCCGCATCATACGGAAGCCGCTGCGCCGGTCCGAGCGGCGGGGAGCCTCCCCGTCCCAGAGGATGGAACAGGCGTCCCGGAGGTTCCAGAGCGGAATGAGCAGGGGCAGGTTGCGGCGGATCGAACCCCAGGGCCCCGGCGCAGCGCCGTCGGCGCGCTGGACCTCGATGCCGAGACAGCGCCGCGCCCGCCCTCCCCGCGCATCGCGGAGCAGGAAGGCGAACGTGGCGGCCGTCCCCGCCGCGATCCAGACAGCCGGAATCAGGTTGCGGCCCGCCGGGGAGAAGCGCCAGAGAATCCAGGTCAGAATCAGACCGGCCAGATCCGCCGGCGCCGCGCAGACGAGCACGTCGAGAAAGAGCGCGAGGAGCCGGGCGCGGCGCATACTCTGGGAATTGTGGACTGAGACATGGAGATTGTGAATTGAAAATGCCCTCGGGCCCGCAATCCCTCGCCGACTGTCACCTTCACTTCGAAGGGTGTCTTCCCGCCGCCGAGATCGCGCGGTTGGCGGGCCGCGCCGGGCATCGGTTCGCGGACGCCGCGGTGTTCGAAGCGTCGCGGCTGGCGGTGGGCGACGCGGCCGACTTCCTCGAGCTCTTCGCGGACGTCTGCCGGCTCTTCCGCAACCCGGAGGACTACGTCGGCGCCGCGCTGGCCGTGGCCGGAGCGCTGGCCGACGACGGAGTGGATTACGCCGAGATCTACGTCTCCCCGGAAATCTTCACGAGGATCGGCCTCGACGCGCGCGCCTGCCTCGAGGCGGTGGACGTCGGATTCCGCGAAGCGCTCGAGACGCGCGGAATCCTGTGCCGGATCCTCCTCGATGCCGTGCGCCACTGGGGCCCGGAATCGGCCGACCGCGTCCTCGATCTCTACGAGAAGTACCCTCTTCCCACGATCGTGGGCTTCGGGATGGGGGGAGACGAGGCCTCGTTGCCGGCGGCGGCGTTCGGCGGGGTCTACCTGCGCGCCCGCGCGCTCGGCCTGCGCACCTCCGTGCACGCGGGGGAGTGGGTCGGCGCGCAATCGGTGCGCGACGTCCTCGACGCGTTGCGGCCCGACCGGCTGGACCACGGCATTGCCGCGGTCGAGGACCCGCTCCTGCTCGCGCGCCTGGCCGAGGAGGACACGATCCTCTGCGTGGCGCCGACGAGCAACCTGCGGACCGGCGCCGTCGCCTCCGCCCAAAACCATCCTCTGAAGCGGCTCATCGAGGCCGGCGTCCGCGTCACGCTCTCGGCGGACGACCCCGTCCTTTTCGGAACGACGACGCGCGGCGAGTACCGCTTTGCGCGGGAAAAGCTCGGGCTCTCGGACGAAGACCTGCGCAAGCTCGCGGGCAACGCCTGGCACGCGGCCTTCTGCACGAAGGAGGAACGCGAGGCGGGGCTCAAGTCGATTTCGGATTTCGGAACTCGGAATTCGGATTGAGGGCCGTCAACCCCGGAAAATCGGGTCACCCCGAGAGCGTCGCCTCGTAGATCGCGCGGTAGCGGGCCACGAGCGTCTCGGTCGGGAAGTCGCGCTCGGCGCGCCGCCGGCACTCCGCCGAAAAGCGCTTCCAGAGCTCGGCGTCGCGAAGGAGCCCGAGCCCGGCGTCCGCCATGCCGTCCACGTCGCCCACGTGGCGCAGAAAGCCGTGCTTTCCGTCCTCGACCACCTCGGGCAGCCCGCCGGCCGCGCTCCCCACGACGGGCACGCCGCAGGCCATCGCCTCGAGCGCGACGAGCCCGAAGGACTCGGCGTCCGACGGAAGCAGCAGCAGGCGCGTCGCCGGCAGGATCGTCTCGACGGCGGCCACGTTGCCGAGGAAGATCGTTCGGTCCTCGAAGCCGCCCTCGCTTGCGAGCCGCTCGGCAAGCGAGCGGTCGGGCCCGTCCCCGATGAGGAGCAGGCGCGCGGGTATCTGGCGCCGGATCCGATCGAAGACCGCGAGCACGTCTCCGATCCTCTTGACCGGGCGGAAATTGGAGACGTGCACGATGAGCACCTCGCCGTCGCGAGCGAGGGCCCGCGCGAACGGGGAAGCGCCATCCGGCCGGTATTGCCGCGTGTCGACGAAATTCGGGACGACTTCGATCCGGCGCCGCACACCGAATTCCCGGACGGTCACGTCCCGCAGGTAGCTCGACACGGCCGTGACGGCGTCGCTCTGCTCGATGCCCCAGCGCGTGATGGGTAGGTAGGAGCGGTCCTGGCCGACGATCGTGATGTCCGTGCCGTGCAGCGTCGTCACGACTTTCAGCTTCGCACCACCTCCGATGCCATTGCTCATCTCGCGCGCGAGGATGGCCGAGATCGCGTGGGGCAGCGCGTAGTGCACGTGCAGCAAGTCGAGGTGGGCGTGCGCCGCGACCTCGGCCATCTTCGTCGCGAGCGCCAGCGTGTAGGGCGGCGACACGAAGAGCGGGTACGACGGCGCGACGACCTCGTGGAAGTGCACGCGCTCGCGCGGCAGGTCCAGGCGCGAGGGGAGAGCGTAGGAGATGAAGTGCACCTCGTCCCCGAGCTCGGCGAGTGCGATCCCGAGCTCCGTCGCGACGACCCCACTTCCGCCGAAAGTCGGATAACAGGTGATGCCGATCTTCATATCGAACGCATCAGAACCCCGGCTCGAAGCCGGCGAACGCCGTGACGAGGTCGTCCATGCGCGGTGGCCGCCGCGAAAGGAAGCCTTCGCCGAACTCGACCCCGATGAGCGCTCCGTGCTGGCGCGCGCGCGATTCGACCATCTCGAGGAAGTCCTTCTGCGACAGCACGGTCTGCGGCTCGGTCGAGCTGGCGCTGTGGAACTGGCTCTCGAACGCGCGCATGGCGGCGCGGCGCGTCTCGATGAACGGCGTCACGTCCACGACGAAGGAGGGCGGCTGGGGTTCGAACGTGGAGAAATAGACGGTCTGTTGCGGGCGGTGCGCCGGGTGCGCGGTCTCGAGCTTGCGCAGGCCCGCGTAGAAGGCGGCATCCGTGACGAGCTGGCCGGCGCGCCGGTGGTCCGGGTGCCGGTCGTCGGGATACGGGGTCAGGATGACCCGCGGCTTCTCCCTCCGGATGACGTCGATGACGATGAGCTCCTCTTCGCGGCCCCGGCGCAGGCCCCCGTCGCCGAGGTCGAGCGACTCGCGGAACTCGGCGCCGAGGATCTGTGCCGCGCGCCGCGCCTCGACCGCGCGGATGTCCGCGGAGCCGCGCGTGCCCATCTCGCCGCGCGTGAGGTCGATGATGCCGAAGCGATAGCCGCCGGCCTTCAGGCGCGCGAGCGTGCCGCCGCACGTCAGCTCGACGTCGTCCGGATGCGCGGCGATCGCGAGGACGTCAACCGCCATGGGCAGCTCCTTCCGGGTCCAACCCGAGATCGATGACGGCGGCGCCCTCGGTCGAGGAGCCGGCCGCGCGCCGCAGCGCGTCGGGGATGCCTGGCCCCCAGGTGAGGAGCCATGAGAGTGGCGGGTAGAGCCGTTCGGCCGGGATTCCGTCGGGCATCAGGGCCTGCGCGAGCCGATTGCGGCGGTTGGAGGCGACGCTGCCCTTGCGCTCGGCGGCCTTGCGGGCGCGGTCCGAGAGCTGCTCGAACTGGTACGCGATCTTCTTGCGCGCCGTGTCGAGCGCGCCGGTGAGCGAGGCGTCGAGCGTCTCGAGCGGCGCGGCGAGAGCCGCGAGGTGCTCGTCCGTCGCCCACGCCAGGCGCGCGGCTTGGTCGGCCTCGGGAACGGGCGCGGCCTCCGACTCCGCGGGCGCGGAAAGCAGATCCTCCTCGGCAATGCCGAGCTGCTCGGCGAGCCTTCGCTCGGCGGGGCCGCGCAGCACGACGTGCGTGCGGGGGATGAGCACGGGGGGCGTCACCCCGAAGAGCGGGAAGAGCGGCAGGCTCTGCGCGTGGTACGCAATCTCCGCCGCGCCGAGAACGCTGGCTGCCATGGGAAAGAGATACGACTTCAGGACGGGTCGGGTTATGACGTCCGCCGACGGCCACGCCTGTCCGGCCTCGACCCGGGCGACCGCTCCCGCGAGGTCTTCGATGCGGCGCCGTCCCTGCGCGTCGATCGCGAAAAACGAAAAGCCTTCGGGGACCGGCGCCGGAACGGCGCGGCCCGAGGAGCGTAGCTTCTCTTCCGTGGCGCGCAGGGCCGCCCGCAGGGCTTCGGCCTTTCGCGCCGCGTCGAAAAAGAGTTCGGCGGTCGGCGTGCGCAGAGTCGCCTCGAGCGGCTCGAGCACGAGGAGCGGATCCGGGTCCACGAGGTCGAGCAGCGTCTCGATGAAGGCGTCTCCGTAGAGCGTGCCGGGCTTGCTCCGCGATGAGAAGGCTTCGAGGACGCGCCCGCCCTCGTCGTCGTTCGCGTCGGGCCGGAACGCGTCGACGATTCCGCGCACGCCCTCGGGAATCGGGAGCTTGCCGACGGGCTGGCGGTTCTGGCGGTCCGCGCCCTCGAGAATTAGCCGCTGCGGCCCGTCGGGCGTCGGCCGCGCCGTCTGCGCGATCTCCTGCAGGTCGTGGTCGTCGGTCAGCGCCCAGAAGACCGGCACGGCCGGCACGCCGCGCTGCGAAAGCTCGTGCGCGAGATGGATCGCGTCGAACGCCTTCATGAGCGTGAAAAGGGGCCCCGTGAAGAGGCCCACCTGGTGTCCCGCCTAGACGGCGACGGTGCGGCCAGCCGCCAGCTCCCCGGCCATCTTGCGCGCCTCGGGGCCGCGACATCGGAAGGCCGAGGCGGGGACGCGCGTGGGCCGTCCCGCTGCGAGCAGCTGCCGGCCGCGCTCGGCCGCGGCCTCGACCGAGGGCCGGTCGGGATATAGATCGGGAACGCCCTTCAGGAACTCGAGGAAGAGCGGGGAGAGCCCGGGGTATTTCGCGTAGGGAATCATGAGGGCTCCGGCTTTTTCGCGAGGACGATCAGGCGCGGCGAATCGGGCCCCGCGGGGGTCTCGTCGAAGTCGCCCCATACTTTTTCCACGCGCAGGCCCGCCCCCTCGAGCAACGCCACGAGCTCGTCGGCGGCGTACGCGCGCACGCTCTCGCGGAAGATCTCCGCCGAGCCCGCGCGCCGGACCTCGATCTCCTTCTCGAGCCGCGCGGTGGCGGCGTTCCACGAGCGGCGGATCCGGTACTCCTTCTCGCCGCAGCAGCGGCGCTCCTCCGGCACCAGGCGCGCGAGCACGTGGTCGCGGCAGAAAGTGTCGCAGAGAAACGCCCCGCCCCCCTGGAGCACGCGCTCGATCTCGGCGACGACCGCCGTGTTCTCGGCCTCGGTCAGGAAGTAGCCGAAGCTCGTGAAGAAGTTGACGACGGTGCGGAACGAGCCGTCGCGAAACGGAAGGGACCGCATGTCGCCGCGGACGATGGCGAGGTGGCGGTCGCGCTGGCGCGCGAGATCGAGCAGGGGCGCCGAGTAGTCGAGCCCGACGGAGGGCGACCCGGCCTCGGCGAGCGGGATCGAGTGGCGCCCCGAGCCGCAGCAAAGATCGAGCAGCGGCGTGGGCTGGCTCGGAAGGTGTGCGAGGGCGAAGGCGGCCTCGCAGCGGGCCGACTCGACATCGCGGTGCGGGTAGAGATCGAGGTACTCCTCGCCGAACCACGACTCCCACCAGCTCATACGCCGGCGGATTATGGCAGAGGGGTTCGAAGGGCCGGCAGGGCTGCACCCTGCTAAAGTTGTCGCCGATGAAAATCCTCGCCCTGCTCCTCGCGGCGCTGATGCTGGCGCCCACGCCTCCGAAGCCCAAGCCCACGCCGACTCCCTCCGTGGCGCAGGGGCCGCTCAAGGTCCGTTCGCGCAAGGAGCGCATGGACCGCTACCTGGTCGCCGCGATGCGCCGCTCGGGCGTGGACGCCTGGCTCGTGGTGACGCGCGAGGGCACGACCGATCCGGTTGCCTTCGATGTCGCCGCCGACCACGCCGTGGGCCGCGCCGCCTGCCTCTTCGTGGACAAGGGCGATCACCTCGAGCGCGTCGCGATCGTGGCGAGCTACGACACCGAGACCCTCGAGAAGTCGGGGCTCTACACGCGCGTCGTGCCGTACGGCAAGGAAGGCGCCGGCGCCGCCCTCAAGGCCGAGATCGAGAAGCTGAACCCGAAGCTGATCGCGGTGAACATGTCGAAGGACGAGCCCCTTGCCGACGGGATGACGGCCGGCAACCTGCAGTGGCTGCGCGACACGCTCGGGGCGGACTACTCGAAGCGGCTCGTCTCGGCCGAGGCGCTGCTCGTCTCCTACCGCAGCCGCAAGACGCCCGCGGAAATTGCGAAGCTGCGCGGCATCGTGAAGAAGACCGAGCTGATCCTCGCCGAGGCGCTGTCTCCGGCCGTCATCGTTCCCGGCAAGACCACGGAGAAAGATGTCGCCGACTTCATCCGCAAGCGGCGCAAGGAGATGGGACTCGGGGCCTCGTGGGAGGAGGACCAGGACCCGAACGTCATGGCGGGCCGCGCGCGCGGGCATTCGGCGGCCTCGGGAGCGACCATCCAGCCGGGCTCGATCGTCCGGATCGACGCAGGCATGGATGAAGACGGGTACAAGAGCGACATCCAGAGGCTCGCGTACGTGCTGCGTCCGGGCGAGACCGAGGCGCCGCCCGAGGTGGAGAAGGCCTTCGAAACGGTCCGCGCCGCCAACCGCGCCGCCGCGGCGGCCCTGAAGCCCGGCGCGACGGGCACGGCCGTGGACACCGCGGCGCGCAAGGTCATCACCGACGCCGGGTACGAGGAGTTCCAGCACGCGACGGGCCACCCCATCGGCGTCTACACGCATGACCTCGGGCCGCTCCTCGCGCCGGCGTGGCCGGACCGCTACGGCAAGCTCGGCGCCTACGTGATCGAGCGCGACCAGACCTTCGCCATCGAGCCCGCGCTCGAAGTCGAGCTGCCGTGGATGATGGGCGGAAGCGTCGGGTTCGGTCTCGAAGAGGACTACGTCGTGACAGAGACGGGCAGCGAGCCGCTGGGGACCCCGCAGGACAAGCTCATTCTCATTCCGAGCGCTCCGTGAAGAGCGCCCGGCGCAGCGTTCTGACCGGGATCCTGCTCCTCGCCGTCGCGTGCGGCGGCGGGCTGAAGACCGTCGCGACCGACGGCTACCGGGCAATCCTCGCGTTCTCGAAGGACGAGCGGTTCGAGGTCGCCGTCCGCGGCGAGTCGAAGCGCGTCGAAGCCGCCATGGACGGCGCGCCGCTCATCAGGATCATGCGCCCCGACCTGAAGAAGGTCTGGCAGATCCGACCGTCCACGAAGAAGATCATGGAGACGACCTGGACTCCGACCGACGAGATCGTTCCCGGGTATCCGCTCGAGCCGAAGTTCGATCCGCGCGCCTACGCCGACCGGTTCGGCGGCCAGATCAAGCAGATCGGCGACGCCGCCCACGGACTCCATCCGTGCGACCGCTGGCAGATGAGTCTTCCCTCGGGCGATCTCGTGACGATCTGGGTCGCGCGCGACCTCGGCGACCTCGTCGTCAAGATCGCGCACGCGAAGAAGGACCAGGGCGACGAGTACCAGCCCTTCACGACGACAGAGTTGCTCGACGTGCGTGTCGGCGCCGACCCCGACCTCTTCGAGAAGCCGAGGGGCTACGCCGAGGTCAAGACCTACCCGGAGCTGCTGAAGTAGCCAGAGGCCGCGTTCCGCACGCGGTCAGCGGCCACTACGCCCTGGTCTTCACTCCCTACGCCGCGATCCGCTCTCTTCCGCGCACCGGCTCGAAGGGCTCGAAGTCCCGGAAAAGGATGTGGTCGTAGAAGTAGTGGACGAGCAAGAAGGACAGCACGACCACGTAGTAGCTCTTGTCCTGCGGGAAATGGAGCCCCTTCCAGAGGAAGAGGTAGATGACGCCGGCCGAGATGGTCGCGCCGACCATCGCAAAGTAGAACTTCTTCGTCTTTTCCTTACCGGCGAGGGCGCGCCCGATGCTGCTGCCGATCTGCCCCCTCTCGGCCTGGCGGCCGAGAATGAACCAGGTCAGCGCCATGTACTGGAGCGAGTGCCAGGTGTTGAAGCCCTGGAACGACATGTCGAGGTTGTCGAAGAGCGGCACGACGAAGGCCATGCAGACGGTCATCGTCATGAAAAGCAGGCGTGGCCAGGTCGTCTCGCCGCGGCGGATCTCGCCGAGCGTCTTCACGACGTAGAAGACGAAGAACGCCGCGTAGCCGACGGTGAACGCCACCGCCACCCAGCGGTGCTTCAGGAACTCGGGGAAAAAGAGGATGGCGTTGCCGAGGGCGAACCGGTTCTCGACGAACTTGTACATGGCCATCATGTAGAGAGAGCCCAAGATCACCGCGCCGTCGAGCCACCGGTCGAGCGCGCGAGTCGGCTTTCCCGTCCGCATGCGGTAGGTCTCCGAGATGTACTGCGCCTGGTGCGTGACGTGGAGCGAGGCCCAGAGGAAAAATCCCGTCAGCAGCAGGATGAAGGCGTAAAGGGCGCCGAGGATCACGAGCGTCGGAATGAGCACGAGCGGCAGGTACGTGAGGATGCCGTACCGCGCGCGGAAGCGGGGCTCGAGCGCCGTCCGCAGGTACGTCGTGTACATGTGGGGTCCGCCCACGAGCAGCGTCACCGACAGGCCCACGATGAGGCTCGAAGTGGCCCCCGACACGCCGAGGCGCTGGAGGAGCCCGTACGAGAGGTAGGGGAAGAAGACGAGCGCCCCCGACAGCGTCAGGAAGAGCAGGTCGAAACGCTTGTTGTTGATCCAGAGCGAGTCGTCGCTCCGGGCCGCGGCGGCCGTCGAGGACATAAGGAACCTCCCGAAAACGAATCGGAAGTAATCCTACCAAGCCCCGGGGGGCCGGCGCACCCCTCAAAGCGGGGCTGGGAGACGTTAAGATTGGCGGTCCGATGCTCCAGCTCGGCCCCCTCCGCTTCGACCCCCCCCTCGTGCTCGCGCCCATGGCGGGCATCACGGACCACGTCTACCGGCTGATGCTGCGGCGGATCGGGGGGGTGGGCCTCGTGACGATGGAATTCATTTCGTCGGAGGCGATCACGCGAGGCAACGCCCGGCAACGGCGCAAGATGCTCTTTTCCGACGAGGAGCGGCCGCTCTCGATCCAGATCTACGGCTCGGACCCGGAGCGCATGTCCGCGGCGGCCGATATCGTCGAGGAGCTCGGTCCCGACGTCTGCGACATCAACATGGGCTGCCCCGCGAACAAGGTTCTGAAAGGCTGCGCCGGCGCGGCGCTCATGGGGGACCTGCCGCTCGCGCGCGAGATCGTGCGCTCGGTGAAAGAGCGGCTGACGATGCCGCTGACGGTGAAGTTCCGCCTGGGCCTCGACGACCGCCGCATGAACTTTCTCGATCTCGGACGGATGTGCGAGGACGAGGGCGTCGCCGCGGTCGCGATGCACGCCCGCACGGCGCGGCAGATGTACACCGGGCAGGCCGACCGGCAGCGCATCGCCGAGTTGAAGCGCCACCTCTCGATCCCGGTGGTCGGCAACGGCGACGTGAGCGCGCCCGAGGACGCCCTGGCGCTCTTCTCGGAGACGGGCTGCGACGCGGTCATGATCGGGCGGGCCACGATGAAGAACCCCTGGATCTTCCGGCAGATCGCCGACCGGCTCGCGGGCAGGCCGGCGCAGGAGGCGACGCTCGCGGAGCGGCGCGACCTCATGCTCGCCCACTTTTCGGCGATCGAGGAGACGGCGTTCGAGCCCAAAGAGGCGCTCCACAAGCTGCGCACGATGACGGGCTGGTACACGAACGGCCTGCCCCACGGGAGGGCCTTGCGGGTCCGTATCTCGGAGCTCGCGACCCCGGCCGACTTCCGCGCCGCGGTGGTCGAGTTCTTCGAGGGGTTGGACGGAGTCGGAGCGGCCGAGGAGGCTCTGGCGTCGTAGGTACCGGGAATTCCCGCCCACCGTCCCGCCGTTCGTTCCGTCAGCATGAAATCCAGAACCCTACCCGCCTTGCTCGCGGTCGCCCTGTCCCTCGTCGCCGCTTCCGCCGGATTCGCGCAGACACGCGAGACGGACCTCTCGACCTCGGTCGGGAAGTTCCCGCTCTACGTGACCGCCGAGTACCTCGGCATGGCGGGCTTGAAAACCGTCGTCCGCTTGCGGCTGCGCGCCCCGGAGCTCTCCATGGCGGCCGCCAAGCGCGGGTTGAGGAGCTTCTCGGGCGAGCTGCTGGGCGCCTTCGTCAAGGGCGAGGACGTGGTCCAGGCCTTCAAGTACCCGGTCTCGGGCGAGCTCGGCGAGCGGATGACCTTCCAGTACGCCTTCCTCCGTTCCATCGAGCCGGGAACTTACAAGTTGAAGCTCACGCTCGTCGCGCCGGGCGGGCGCGAGATCGGCGACGCCACGATCGATCTCTCGGTGCCCGAGGTCGGCACGCAGTTCTCGCCGGACATGGCACCCACTGAGGCGTCGACGCTTCCGGCGGCCGAGGCCATCGTAATCGCGGACGAAGCGGCACGCGCCGCGGCCGGTCCCGGTGACTCGAAGTTGAAGATCCTCCCGCCGGACCGCGAGGCGCCCGTCGGATTGCTGCGCCTCGAGGCCGAGGCGTCGCCGCCGATAACGAATGTCGAGTTCTACCTCGAGGACAAGTTGATCGTGCGGCGCACCAGGCCGCCGTACTCGGTCGAGATCGATCTCGGCGAGGTGCCGCGCAGGCAGACCGTCCGGGCCGTCGGCTACGACTCCAACGGAAAGGTGATCGACGAAGACGCCTGGGCGATCAACCAGGGCTCGGCGCGACTGGCGGTCAAGATCCTGCCGCAGCCGGACCCGGCGGCGGGCAACGTGAAGGTCAAGGTGGCGGTCCAGTCGATCGGGGGTGGAGTGGCCAGGCAGGTGGAGCTCTTCCTCGGCGACAAGAAACTGAAGACCTGGACGTCGGCCGGCCCCTACGAAGTGACGATCCCGTTCAACGAGTACTCGAAGGCGGAGTACCTGCGGGCGACGGCCATCGCCGAGGACGGCAGGGAAGCCAACGACATCCGGTTCCTCAAGGGGCCGAACACGACCATCGAAAGCGTCCGCGTGGACGTCGTGCAGCTCCACGTCTCCGCCCTCGACAAGGACAACCACTTCGTCAAGGGCCTCGCCGAGGCGGACTTCTCGATCCAGGAGGACGGGCGCGCGCAGAATCTGACCGGCTTCGAGGTCGCCGAGAAGCTGCCGCTGACGATCGGCCTCGTGGTGGACGGGTCCGGCTCGATGGAGAAGTCGATGCCCTTCGTCCACGACGCGTCCGCCGAGCTTTTCCGCGGCATGATCCGCGAGAAGGACAAGGGCTTCATCATCGAGTTCCGCGAGCAGCCGCGCATGGTGCAGGAGCTGACGGGCGACACGGTGGCACTCCAGCGCGCCGCGCGGGAAACCTCGGCGCGCGGCGCGACCTCCCTGTACGACTCCATCGTCCTCGGGCTTTACCAGTTCCGCACGTTGCAGGGGCGCAAGGCGCTCATCGTGGTCACCGACGGCGCGGACAACCACTCGCACGTCGACTACGCGACGCTCCTGCGTTACGCACGCTCGGCCGGCTCGCCGATCTATTTCATCGCCGTCGGGATCCCGATCACGGACTTCGGGGTTCGAAAGGCGATCAACGAGATCGCGCGTGAGTCCGGCGGAGAGGTGTTCCACACCTCGAGCGCCGCGAAGATTGCCGAGATCACCAGGCGCATCGAGGAAGAGTTGCGCTCCCAGTACATCCTCGCGTTCCGCACCGACTCCCAGAAGCCCGACGGCGAGTACCGCGCCGTCGCCGTAGGGGTGACCAAGCCGGGAGTTACGGCGCGGACCATCAAGGGGTATATCCCGTAGAGGGAGTCTGTAGTCTGTAGTCGGTAGTCTGTAGTGGGGCCCCGTTCTTTTCTTAGCTACAGATCACACTACAGACTATTCGGGGAAATTCGCCACCACGGCGTATCGCCCCGCCCATCGCACCACCCGGGCCGGGGGCGCGGCGGTCATGAGCTCGACGAGATCCTTCATGCGCACGAGCGCGACGACGGGACGGTCGCTTCGCCAGAGCTCCCAGAAGCGTTCCTTCGGCCAGAAGACCGCGTCGCGCACGGGAAGCCGGGACTCGAATTCGGGCTCGAGCTCTCCGCGGTAGTCGGCGACGGGGATCGGGGTCTTGAGCTCCCAGGACACGCCGTTGAGATGAGCCTTGTAGCCGACGAAGACTGCGTTCCCCGGCGCGGCGGCTTTCCGCACCGCGGCTGCCAGCTCGGCGTTAAAGCGCGCCTGCGGAAGTTTCGGCCACCCGAGGACGACGGCGCCGAAAAACGCGGCCCAGCCGGCGGCGACGGCCGCGAGCGCGAGGATGGGAGCGTTGCCGGCGAAGAGAACCGCCGCCCACGACAGGACGATGAGGATCGCGAGCGCGGGCGCCGCGATCGCGGCCAGGTCGAGGCGCATCATCTCGGCACGCGTCGCGGGATGGAATACGAGCGCCGCCGCGAGAGCCGTGGCGAGGACTGCCTGGATGATCCAGAGGCGGCGCCCGCCGTCGAGCCCGCGCGCAGCGAGCGCAGCGGCGGCCGGCACGGCCGGAAAGAGATAGGGCGGCAACTTGCTTTTCGAGATCGAGAAAAACGCGAAGACCGCCAGGAACCACAGGAGGAAGAAGAAGGCGTCCTCATCCTCCCGCCGGAATCTTCGCCAGCGCCGCAGGCCCGCGAAAAAGAACGGAAGGCCCGGCAGGAACCCCAGGAGGAACACCGGCACGAAGTAGTAGATCGGCCCCGGTCTCTTTGCCGCGCCGGTGGCGAAGCGCTGAATTTGCTCGTGAATGAAGAAGAACTGAAGGAAGCCCGGATGGCGCCGTTCGACGAGGAGAAACCACGGAGCGGCGAGCACGAGAAAGACGGGTGTGGCGGGCGAAGCGATGAGAGCGCCGAGCTGGCGCAGTCTCCCGGTGGCCAGGCACCACAGGAAGAGAACCGCACCCGGGAGCGCGAGCGCGACGAGCCCCTTCGTGAGAAAGGCGCCCGCGGCCGCCGCGCCGGTTGCCGCCGCGAGCGCGAGCCAGGCGCCGCCCGCCTCCCGCCGGCGGATCGCCGCGCGGCCCGCAAGCAGGGTGGCCGTGAAAAAGAACGTCAGCAGTCCGTCGGTCAGGTTCGTGCGCGCCATGAGAAAGCCGATCGGGCTCGCCAGAAGCAGGATGCCCGCCGCGAGGCCCTCGCTCCGGCGCCGCCCCGCGGCGAGGACGAGCAGCAGCGTGGTGCCGAGCCCCGCGAGGCGGGTTGGAAGGCGGGCCGCCCAGGGCGTCTCTCCGAAGACCCGAAAGGAGGCCGCGTTCGCCCAGTAGAGGAGCGGGGGCTTCTCGAAGTAGGGCAGGCCGTTGAGAAGCGGCACCAGCAGGTCCCCCGCGGCGAGCATCTCGCGGGGGATCTCGGCGTAGCGCGTCTCGTCGGGCTCGGCGAGGCCCGAGCCCGTTGGCTCGAGCAGGATGACGGCCGCGAGCAGCAGGAGGGCCGCATAGAGGACCCGCTCGCCCCCCGTTCTGTCTGCGGCCGCTTCCATGGACGTTTCGGAGTCTACCCTCGGCGGTGCTAAGATTCCCGCCGCTTTGACGGCCGATCCGCGTACCCGCTGGGCCCTCGTGCTGGGCGCCTCCTCCGGATTCGGAGAGGCCTGCTCGCTCGCGCTCGCGAAAGCGGGCTGGAACATCTTCGGCGTGCACCTCGACCGCAAGGGCACGCAGCCGAACGCGGATCGGATCGTCGGAGAGATCCGGGCCACCGGGCGGCGCGCCGAGTTCTTCAACGTCAACGCCGCCGACGACGAGAAGCGGGCCGAGGTGGTGGCCGCAATCCATAAGGCCTGCGGCTCAGAGCCGGCGGAGGCGCGCGTGTCGGTCCTTCTGCACTCGCTCGCCTTCGGGACCCTGAAGCCGTTCTTCGCCGAGCCGCGCGCGAACGCGATCGCGAAGCCCCAGATCGAGATGACGCTCGACGTCATGGCGAACTCGCTCGTCTACTGGACGCAGGACCTCTTTTTTTCGAAGCTGCTCTGCCCGGGCGCGCGCATCTTCGCGATGACCTCGGCCGGGGACCACATCGTGTGGCCGGCTTACGGCGCCGTATCGGCGGCGAAGTCGGCGCTCGAGTCCTACGTCCGGCAGCTCGCGGTGGAGCTCGCGCCGCACCGCGTCGCGGTCAACGCGCTGCGGGCCGGGGTGACGGACACGCCGGCACTGCGCAAGATTCCCGGCAACGAGGCGATGATCGAGCGCGTCTCCGCGATGCACCCGGCGGGCCGCCTCACGGTGCCCGCGGACGTCGCGCGTGCGCTGGTCGCGCTCTGCGGCGAGGGCGGTGCCTGGGTCAGCGGCAACGTGATCGGCGTCGACGGCGGCGAAGACGTTGCGGGCGGAAGGTAGGGTGTCGGCCGGCGCTTTCGAGCTCCTCAAGGAGAAGTCCGGGTTCCGCGAGTTTCGGCTCCTCTCGAACGGCCTGCGCGTCCTGCTGCTCCCGAACCGCGTCGCGCCGGTCGCGACGTTCGCGGTCGTGTACCACGTTGGCAGCCGGAACGAGGCGGTCGGGCACACCGGTTCCACGCACCTGCTCGAGCACCTCATGTTCAAGGGCACGCCGGAGTTCGACCGCGCGAAGGGAACGGCGGTGGCCGCGGTCCTCGAGGCGATCGGCGCGCGCTTCAACGCCACGACCTGGTTCGACCGCACGAACTACTACGAGACGATTCCCTCCGACGCGCTGGAGACGGCACTGCGCATCGAGTCTTCGCGCATGCGGCGCGCGTTGCTGCGCGACGAGGACCGCGTCCCGGAGATGACGGTCGTGCGCAACGAGTTCGAGCGCGGCGAGAATTCCCCCTTCCAGGTCCTCTACAAGCAGACGTTCGCGACGGCCTTCCGCGAGCACCCGTACCACCACCCGACGATCGGCTGGCGCAGCGACATCGAGGGCGTCGCGACGTCGAGGTTGAAGGAGTTCTACGACACCTTCTACCACCCGAACAACGCGACCGCGATGCTGATCGGAGACTTCGAGGAGGCAGACGCGCTCGCGGCGATCGAGCGGCACTTCGGCGCGATTCCTCCCTCGCCGCGGCCGATCCCGCAGGTCCACACGGTGGAGCCTCCGCAGGAGGGCGAGCGGCGCTTCACGGTCCGCCGCGCGGGCCAGGTCGCCTGGTGCGGCCTTTCGTGGCGCACGGTCGAGGCGCGACACGCCGACACGCCGGCTTTGGCCGTTCTCGAGAGCATCCTTGGCGCCGGGATCACGTCGCGCCTTCACCAGGCCCTCGTCGAGAAGAGCCTCGCGCTCTCGATCAACGCCGTTGCCTGGCAGCTTCACGATCCCGCTCTGTTCTCTGTCTTTGCGCCGGTGCGGCCGGGGGTCGAGCCCGCGGACGTCGAAGCCGCCATCCGGCAGGAGATCGCGCGTGTCGCCGCCGATTCGGTCACGGAGGCCGAGTGCGAAAAGGCGCGGACACAGCTCGAGGCGCAGATCGTGTTCGACCGCGACTCGACCGACCAGATCGCGGCCTCGCTCTCGGAGGCGATTGCCGTGGCCGATTGGGAGTGGTACGCGGACTACCCGGCGGTGATCCGCAGCGTCGCGCCCGCCGATGTGCAGCGAGTGGTGCTCGAGTACCTCCACGACGACGCCCTGACGGTCGGCCTGTATCTGCCGAAGCCCGCGGGGAGCCCGGTCGACTCCGAAGACGGCGGGGAGGAGCCCTCGTGAGCGCCGATGCGCCGCGCCGGGCCCCCTTTGCCGAAGCCGTGCGCGGCCGCACCCTCGCCAATGGCGCGCGCCTCTTCATTCTCGAGAACCGCTTCAATCCGACGCTCGCGTTCTCGGGCTCGCTCCGGGCCGGCCGGCTCTACGCGCCGCCGGACCGGAGGCTGATCGCGTCGTTGACGGCAGGCGAGCTGATGAAGGGCACCGCGCGCCGCACGAAGCTCCAGCTCGCCGAGGACCTCGAGGGCCGCGCCGCGAGCCTCTCCTTCTCCTCGGAAGCCTCGGACCCGGTGGGCGTCGACGTCGGGGGGAGCGCTTTGTCGCGCGACGCCGACCTGCTGTTCGACGCGCTGGTCGAAGTGCTCCGCATGCCGGTCTTTCCCGCCGAGGAGCTCGACAAGGAGAGGAAGCGGCTCGTCGGCGCGATCCGCCAGCAGCAGGACCAGACCTCGATCCGGGCTTACGAGGCGGCGATGCGCCGCATCTATCCCGCGGGCCATCCGCTGTACCGCCACAAGGGGCAAGAGCGGATCGCGAAGGTGGAGGCGCTCGACCGCGCGGACCTCGAGGCGTTCTACCGCGAGCGCTACGGGGCGTCGTCGCTCGCGCTCGTGGTCGTCGGCGACGTGGACGCCGAGCGGGTCCTCGACCGGCTCGAGGCGACCCTCGAGTCCTGGACCGCGGGGCCGGCGCCGTCGCTTCCGGCGCCGGAGGTTCCCGCACCCGTCCCGTCCTCCGAGACCGTCGAGGTGCCCGACAAGGCGAGCGCCGACGTCGTGCTGGCCCTGCCCGCGGACCTCACGCGCACCGACCCGGACTTCCTGGCCTGCTCACTGGCCAACTCCGCTCTTGGCCAGTCCTCGCTGACGTCGCGCCTCGGGGTGCGGGTTCGCGACACGGAGGGGCTCACCTACGGGATCCACTCGGGTTTCTCCGCCACGCACGTCGCGGGCCCGTTCACCGTCAGCGTCACGGTCAAGCCCGAGATGCGGGACGCCGCGCTCGCCTCCACGCTCGACGAGGTGCGGTCCTTCGTCGGGGGGGGGATGACCGAGAAGGAGCTTGCCGAGGAGAAGAGCTCCCGCATCGGGCGCTTCAAGGTGGATCTGGGCTCGAACGCCGGCATCGCGGCGGCGCTCGACGCCGCGATCTACTACGGGTTCGGTGTTTCCTACCTCGACGAGTTTCCGGCGAAGGTCGCGGCCGTCACCCGGGAACAGGCCGACGCCGCCTTTGCGCGCCGGGTCAGGCCGGATGCGTTCACGGTCGTGAGCGCGGGGACCTTCGCGGCGGTAGGCGGTAAGCGGTAGACGGTAGACGTGGACCAGGAGCGCTCGTCTTCCGTCTCTCGTCTTCCGAAATAGCCTGGAAGTGACCGACCGAAACATGACAGAATCCCGCTCCGAATGAGACGACCCCAGCACCGCCGCCCCATGCGCCGCCGTCCGGGCGAGGCTCCGGCCACGCACCGCGTCTGGCTGTCTCCCGACCAGCCGTTTCGCGAAGGGCCGTCGACCGACGGTAAGATCTACTTCCGCATCCGGCTCGACGGGGAGCCCTCGCCCGAGTGGATGCGCGCCTATCGGGCGGGCCTGCTCGGCCTCGTTGCCGAGGACCGCGACGCGGTGCTCCGATTCGAGTTCCAGGGCGACAGCGTGCGCTTTGCCGCGGCCGACGCGGAAGTCGTGCGGCTGCGCCGCGTGCTCGAGAAGCGCGTCGAGGCGGTCAACGGAATTCTCTCGGGCGGGCGCTCCATCAGTTC
Organism: Thermoanaerobaculia bacterium; assembly: GCA_041483715.1. Classification (GTDB taxonomy): domain Bacteria; phylum Acidobacteriota; class Thermoanaerobaculia; order UBA5066; family Gp7-AA6; genus DAHUXD01. The sequence continues at coordinate 9,102 of JBGPGG010000009.1, read as the reverse complement.
CTGACGTGGGGTCAGGTCTGAAAACTTCGGAGTTTGAGCTCGATCCCTGAAAAAGGGCTGCGCGTTCTCAAACTCAGAAGTTTTCAGACCTGACCCCGTCCTCCCACTCGAGCCGCTTGTAGTCGAAGGCGGCCCCCTCCCGCGCGTTGAACTTCACGATTTCGAAGTAGGGCGACAGATCGAAGTCCCGCGGCACGCAGAGCGTCGGGTGTCGCGCGCGCAGCAGTCCACTCCGGGCCCGCCGCGTCGGCCGGCCCAGGATCTGCTGGCGCAGGCGCTCGCGGACCGTGCCGGGCTTTCGGCGCACGGGCACCGGGAGGATCGGGAACCGGACGCGGCCGAACGCTTCGGCGAGCAGCGACGAGCAGATCGTCTCCGTATCGCGCCCGCTGCCGAAGTGGAGCGCGTCGTCGCGCAGCCCTTGCGGGATCATCTGGAAGGGCAGCATGTAGCGCGTGAGGTCCCAGAAGTTGCGCCGGTCGTACTGGAGACCGATCCGCGCGATGACGTGGTCGAGCACCGTCGCGAGATCGTCCGGCGTGAGACCGACCGGCCGGCAGATGCGGATGTTCAGTTCGATGTACTTCACGAGCGGCGAGACGACGACGCCCTTGTCGACGAGCGCCTCGACGACGAGGTGCTTCGCCTCGCGGCCGAAACGCCTCTGGACGTCGGCGCGCGTCGCCGGGTCGCGCGCGAGCAGAGCATCGCCCACGTAGAGCGCGCTGTGCGACCAGGACGACATCGTCAGGTACTTGATCGCCTGGGAAATGCGCTGGTCTCCGTCCACGAGGAGGACGTCGCCCGGTCGGATCGTGGCCTTGAGCTTCTCGGACTCGTTGTAGACGAAGCGCTGGTACCGCCGCCGGCGCCGCGTGAGAAGCCGGACGAACCGCTCGGAGAGGGCGCGGGCGGGGGAGCGCATCGGGACTATTGTGCGCCTGGCGCCGCGTGGCGGGAGGCGGCGACTTGATCTGCGCCGCGATCGGAAGGACGACCGCGCCCTCGAGAGGATCCCGCCTGCTCGTACCGCTCAAATCCGAATTCCGAAATCCGCATTCCGAAATCCGACTGCGTTCTACTCGTCCGGGAGTTCGGGCTCTTCCTGCACTTCTCGCTTCGTGCCGGGCGCCACCAGGTCCATGAGGAGATCGGGCAGGGTCTCCGAGAACTGGCTGCGCGGCATGACCTGCGAGACGCCGGCGGATTCGGCCTGCCGGGCAAGCTCCTTGTCGACGTGGGACAGAAATCCGATCACGGGCATCGCTGCGGTGGATTTCTCACGGCGAATCGTGCGGACCGACTTCAGGGCGTCGCCGTTCGAGCAGAGCTCGAGCAGGACCGCCGCGGCGTTCTTGTCCCCGCACGCCTTCGCCAGTTCGTTGGCGGCGACGAAGCGGACGGGCACGTTCAGGTGACGGGCGGTTGCCTCGATCTTCGAACGGAAGAAGAGGTCCTCCACGCAGGCGATCACGCTTTTGCTCATGGACGGACCGATTCTATTACGACAGGGGGCCGGAAAACGGGAAACGGTAGACGGAAAACGAAGCAAAACGACGCCATCTCGTCTCCCGTTTCCCGTTTCCCGTTTCCCGCCCGGTCAGAACATCTTCACGAGGTCGACGCTCACCCGGTTGATCCAGTAGTCGTAGTCGAAGCGGCGCTGGAACACGACGGCGGGCTGGACGTAGATCATGGGCCAGATCGTGTAGGAGAGCCCGAAGCGGTAGCCCTCGGCCCAGGTGTGCCACCACCAATCGTCGGTGTTGTAGGCACCGACGAGCGCGTCCCTACCGATGTACTGGTAGATGAAGAAGGCCCGCCATGTCCGCGGCGTGCCCACGTTGCCGACGGTGACGCCCGCTTCGTAGGCGTTGGCGATCGCGTCCGGGGCGCCGAGGTTGTGGATGAAGTCGAGGCTCAGCGTGATGGGCATGCGGCCGACGGGAAAATGGAGCTCGACGAGCAGGTCGAGGAGCTGGAATTTCGAACGGTAGGCCAGCCTTCCGTCCTGGAATACGACGCGGTTCTCCCGGTAGTACTGCGGGTCCACGTTGCGCATGTCCATGTTCCAGAAGGAGGCCGAGGCCTGGACCGCGAAGCGGCTCTCTTCCCCGGAGTTCCAGAGCACCTGCCCGACGCCCAGGATCGACTCGTCGCGGTAGCGCTGCGGACTGTAGAAGCCGCCGACCGTGAAAGTGAGACTCGAGGTCGGGCCCAATCGGTCCGCGTAGGAGACCGCGGCGCCGGGCGTCTGGATGTCGTACTTGTCCCATAGCATCTCGCTCGCTGCGACCGGCAGGGCGAAGGCCCCCGCCTGGACCGTCCACGCGCCCGGGTTCCAGAGGAGGAAGTAGCGGTCGACATACGCGCCGCGCGAGACGTAGTTGTCCTCGTAGAGGGCGTTGTCGATGTTGGGCTCGGTGCCGTAGTCGAAGACGCCGCGCACGCCCAGCTGGAACCGCTCCGACATCGCGAAGCCGACCTGCGGGCGGAATTCGAACCGCCCCCGGCTGATGGGCTCTTCGTAGTGGAGGTGGTCGATGTTGTCGTACCGCGCGAGGAAATCCCAGTGGAAGGTGAAACGGGGTTTGGCCGCCGGTTCCTCGAAGTACTGCGGCTCCTCCTGCGCCCACGCCAGCGGTGCGGCGAGGAGAAGCACGAGCGAGAGCGCCAGCAGCCCTCGACTCTCGACCCTCGACCCTCGACCCATCCCTACGCCGTGACCCGCGTCAGCGCTTCATACAGGTCGTTGACGCTCTGGAAGCGGTTCTTCGGGTCCTTCTGCATGCACTTCAGGATGATCTGCGAAATCTTCGGGTCGATCTTCGGGTTGCGCGCCTGGGGCGAGGGCGGGTTCTCCTGGATGTGCTTGAGCACGACCGCGAGCGGCGTGTCGCCCTCGAAGGGGAGGGTGCCTGTGAAGACCTCGTAGAGGACGACACCGGTCGAATAGATGTCGGAGCGGAAGTCGAGCGCGATGCCCCGCGCCTGTTCGGGCGACATGTAGTCCGGCGTGCCGACGACGGTGCCCTCCGCCGTCATCCCGCGCTCCTCCTTCAGGCGGGCGATGCCGAAGTCCATGATCTTCAAGCCCCCGGTCGCCTCGATGATGATGTTCTGGGGCTTGATGTCGCGGTGGATCACGCCGACCTCGTGCGCCGCCGCGAGGCCCGCGCAGATCTGCTTGGCGATGCGCAGTCCGACGGGCGTGGGCAGGATGTCGCCCGCATCGACGAGCTGCTTGAGCGTCAGCCCCTTGACGAACTCCATCGAGAGATATTGCAGCCCCCCGGTCTCGCCGAGGTCGTGCGTCCGGAGGATGTTCGGGTGCGTGATGCGGCGCGCGAGGCGGATCTCCTGCTTGAACCGGTCGAGCAGCGTCGGGTCCGCCGAGAGCGCCTCGCCGCGCAGCGTCTTGATCGCCACGGCGTCGTCGAGGTCCCGGTCGTGGGCGCGGTAGACGACGCCCATGCCGCCCCGTCCGAGCAAGCCCTGGATCTCGTACCGGCCTGCGAACACCTCGCCCACCCGCGGCTCGCCGCCGGCGAGTGGCGTCGGAGTGATCCCGCGCATCGCGACCGTCTCCGCCTCGGGCCCCATGTCGAGGTTCAACGACGCCACGTACTGTTCCAGGGCCGCCTTTTCCTTCAGTTCCTCGAGCATGGCCCGGAAGGAGCGCGCGAGGATGCCGATCTCGTCTTTCGATTCGATCGGCAGGTCGGGCGCGTCGAGGTCGCCCACGCGGACGCGTTCGGTCGCCGCGACCAGCCGGCCGACGGGCCCCGTGATCCGGCGCGCGAGGAAGAAGGAGAGGATGAACGCGACGACGAGCGCCGCGAGGCCGACCAGGATCTGGGTGTTCTGGATCTGCCGGAACGGCGCGAGCTCCCGCTCGCGGCTGCGCAGGGCGACAGCCGCGCCCACGAGCTGGTCGGAAGAGGAGCGGATCGGCAGGACATAGGCGACGTACGTTTCGCCGCCGACCTCGAGCGGCAGGGGCCCGATCGTCTTTCCCTGCCGCAGCACGGCCTGGACGAGATCGTCGCGCCTCGCGATCGCCGCCAGGGCCGCGCTGCCGAGGGGCCCCATCGTCGAAGCGGCGAGCGCGGCCTTCGCGGGCTCGGCGGGTTTCGCGGCGTCGGCGAGGAAGACGACCTGCGTGTTCAGGAGCTGCTCGAGATTGCTCGCCACCTCGTCGTTGATCTGGAAGGCGGCCGCGATCACGCCGACGAGCCGCGTGCCGCCCTCTAGCACGGGCGCGGCCACGACGTTGTAGAGCTTCCCCCCGGAGAGCCAGACGCCCTGCGTCTGCTCGCCCTGCAGGGCCCCGGCGATCGTTGGCACGCCGGAGAGGTCGGCCGAATAGGGCAGAGGCCGGTCCGTGCGCGCGAGCGCCAGGCCCGTCGGGTCCGTGGCGATCAGGAAGTCCGCCCGCGCGCTCGACGCCTGTTCGCGCTTCAGGGTGTCGAAGACGGTCGCGGGATCGGGCTTGCCAGTCTCGGGAACGAGCGTCGACATCAGCGAGATGGTCCCGGCGTTGTTGACGACGACGGCGAGCGAGCGCTGCAGCTCCGCGTAGCGGTTCTGCGCGAACGACTCCCACGCGGGGCCCGACTTCTTGAGGTCCTCGGCGATCTTCGCATCGGCCACGGCGCGCGACCGGTAGGCCGAGACCGCGACCGCCCCGCCGACGGCGATGAGGATCAAGAGCGCCGCCATGAGGAAAATCTTGACCGTCAGCGAGAGCTTCGGCGGCTCCGGGGGCGGGAGCTTCAGGCCCTTGAGCCTCAGCTCGCCCGAGGTGACGCCGGCGACCGAGGGTGCTTCAGTAGCGCTCATCGGTCGACGCGCCGGCGTTCGGAGCGTAGTCCTTGCCGTACTTGTTCTTGTGCGGCTCGGCCTTGAAGCCCGAGACGTCGATGCGGATCGCGAGCGGGGCGTCCGCGCCCGGCTTGACCGTGACGGGAACGGAGACTTCGCTGCCCTCTTCGTTCCACGCCTTGACCACGTGTAGCCCGGGCGGCACGTTGTCGAAGCGGAAAGCCCCGTCCGGCCCCGTGACGGCGACGAAGTCGGAGTCCACGACCATCACGAAGCCGACCATCTGCGGGTGGATGTTGCAGTAGACGCGCACGAGGCCCGGTGCGTCGAAGGTCTTCGACTTGGAGGAGCCGCTGCGGTACAGGCCGAGGTCGAAGCGATTTCCGCCGGAGACCGAAAAGACGTTGTGGTAGATCGGGTCGGCGTTGGGGAATTCCACGGTCGCGCTCTTCGACACCGCCACGACGCGCGGCTCGAACCGCTTCGAGGAGCTGCGCATCTCGCCCTTCGCGGCGCCGCCGGCCTGGCGGGCGCCTTCGATCCAGACAACCGTGTTGGAAGTGTCGGCAAGGTCCTTGCCGCCCGCGAGCGTCACCTTGCCCGCGACGGTTGCCGCGCCGGCGTACGGCGCCGACACCAGCAAGAGGACGATCAGCGCGGCCTGCCGTTGGAGCATCGTGTCTCCAAAAAATCATAGCATCCGGTCTGCGCCGGCGCCGCGGGCCGCGCATATAATCCCCGGCCAGCAAAATACAAAACAGCGGAGGTCGCATGGCGCACGAAGGCTCGTCCGGGTCGGAGTTCCGTCCGTACATCTCCCCGGATCAGGACATCCCCGAGTTCACGCTCAAGGCCGTGCTCCTGGGCATCTTCTTCGGGGTCCTGTTCGGCGCGGCGACTGTCTACCTGGCGCTGCGCGCGGGCCTGACGGTGTCCGCCTCTGTGCCGATCGCGGTCCTCGCGATCGCCGTCTTCAAACGGTTCGGCAACTCCACGATCCTCGAGAACAACATGGTCCAGACGATCGGTTCCGCGGGCGAATCGGTCGCGGCCGGCGTCGTGTTCACCATGCCGGCCCTGCTGTTCCTCGCCGACGGGGAGATGTACTTCAAGTACGTCACCATCTTCGTCCTCTCGGCCGTCGGCGGCATTCTCGGCGTCCTCTTCATGATTCCCCTGCGCCGGGCGCTCATCGTCAAGGAGCACGGCAACCTGAGATATCCGGAGGGCGTGGCCTGCGCCGACGTCCTGATCGCGGGCGAGAAGGGCGGGGACCTGGCCCGCATGGTCTTCAAGGGCGTCGGCGTGGCGATGCTCTACAAGTTCCTCTACGGGATCCTGGGCCTCTGGCGCGAGACCGCGACGTGGTTCCGGACGGGCAAGGACGGCAAGATCCCCGACGCCACGCTCTCCTGCGACGTGACGCCCGAGTACCTGGGCCTCGGATACATCATCGGGCCGCGCATCGCGGGCGAGCTCGCCTCGGGCGGCGTGCTCTCGTGGCTCGCGCTGATTCCCCTGATCTCGATCTTCGTGGCCGAAGGCCGCATCGTCCAGGACTTGAAGAACCTCGGTTTCAGCGACGCCTGGATGGCGAGCCACTACCACGCCGAGTGGATCTACCGCGCCTACGTGCGCTACATCGGCGCCGGCGCGGTGGCCTGCGCGGGCGTGATGACGCTCATCAAGACGCTTCCGACGATCGTCTCGGCCTTCCGCGAATCGGTGAAGTCCTTCGGCAAGGGCGGCGCGGCGACGAACGCCGTCCGCACCGAGCGCGATCTCGGCATGGGCCTCGTCGTGTTCGGCTCCCTCGTCCTCGCGCTCATCATCACGGTCCTGCCGGGCTTTCCGCACGGCCCCTTTCCGGGTTCGCTGATGATGGGCCTGCTCGTCGTCATCTTCGGGTTCTTCTTCGTCACGGTCTCGTCGCGGATCGTCGGCATCATCGGCACCTCGTCCAACCCGATCTCGGGCATGACGATCGCGACGATCATGGCGACTTGCGTGGTCTTCGTGGCCCTCGGGCGGACGGGCGACGTGTTCCAGGCGGTGGCCCTTTGCATCGGCGCGATCGTCTGCGTCGCTGCGGCCAACGCCGGCGCCACCTCGCAGGACCTGAAGACCGGGTACCTCGTCGGCGCGACGCCGCGGCGCCAGCAGATCGGCTTCATCATCGGCGTGCTGACCTCGACCCTCGTCATCGGCGGCACGCTCTTCCTGCTCGACAAGACCTACGCGATGGGAGAGGCGCACGGCATCGGCGGACCGAAGCTCGCGGCGCCGCAGGCCACGCTCATGGCGACGATCATCAAGGGCCTGCTCGCGAACAACCTGCCCTGGGCCCCCGTTCTCGTCGGCGTCGCCCTGGCGTTCATGGCGCAGATGGCCGGCGCGCACGCGCTCTCCTGGGCCGTCGGCGCGTACCTGCCGCTCTCGACGACGTTTCCGATCTGGATCGGCGGCATGATGAAGGCCCTCGCCGACAAGATGACGCACCGCAAGGGGGAGGAGAGCGAACTGTCCTCCGGGATGCTCTACTCGACGGGCCTCGTCGCCGGAGGCTCGCTCGGGGGCGTACTCATTGCCCTGGTCGCGTTCGTCGGGGATTCGCTCCTCCACATGGATAAGCCGACGCTCATCGACCGGCTCGACCTCGGCGCGAAGTTCTTCCCGGCCTTCAAGAACGGAGTCAGCGGAGACGTCTTCTGCGCCGTCGTGTTCGCGTTCCTGTGCTGGCTGCTCGTCTCGAACGCGAGGAAGAAGCTTGAAGCGTAGGGGCCCCTCACCCTGTCCCTCTCCCGCCGGGAGAGGGGACCCAGTATTCTCTCCCCCCGGCAGGTGAGGGTGAGGGGGGGCGTCAGATCACGCCGAACTTCTTCCCGACCTTCTTGAACGCGTCGACGGCCTTGTCGAGGTCGGCGCGCTCGTGGGCGGCGCAGATCTGGCAGCGCAGGCGCGCCTGGCCCTGCGGCACGACGGGGAATCCGAACCCGGAGACGTAGATGCCCTCCTCGAAGAGGGCCTTGCCCATGGCCAGCGCCTTCGCGGTGTCACCGACGATGACCGGCACGATCGGGTGCGAGCCGTGGGGGATCTTGAAGCCGGCCTCGGAGATCGCCTTGCGGTAATAGGCGGCGTTGTCGAGCAGTTTCGCGACGGGTGCCGTGTCTTCGCGGAGCATGCGGAACGTCTCGAGCGCGCCGGCGGCGACTGCGGGCGGCAGCGAGTTCGAGAAGAGGTACGTGCGGCTGCGCTGGCGCAGCGTCTCGACGACGGCTTTGGGCCCCGTGACGAAGCCGCCGGCCGCCGAGCCCATCGCCTTGCCGAGGGTCCCGGTCGTGATCGGAATCCGGTCGAAGACGTCCTGTTCCTCGGCCGTGCCGCGCCCGGTCTTTCCGAGGACCCCGGTCGCGTGGGAATCGTCCACCACCAGCGTGACGTCGCGCGCCTCGCAGATGCGGACGAGCTCGGGCAGGTCCGCGAGCTCGCCCTCCATCGAGAAAACGCCGTCGGTGATCATGAGCTTGAAGCGCGACGCCGAATCCTCGGCGAGCATCTTCTCGAAAGCCTTCGTGTCGTTGTGCGGGACGCGGAAACGCTTCGCCTTGCACAGGCGCACCCCGTCGATGATCGAGGCGTGGTTCAGCTCGTCGGAGTAGAGCCCGTCCGGCTCGTCGAGCAGCGTGGCGAAGAGCCCCTCGTTCGCCGCCCAGCAGGTCATGTAGAGGATCGTGTCGTCCGTGCCGAAGAACGCGGCAATCTCGGCTTCGAGCTCCTTGTGGATCTGCTGCGTGCCGCAGATGAAGCGCACGGAGCCGAGCCCCGCGCCCCACCGGTCCACGGCCTTCTTCTGCGCCTCGCGCACCCGCGGATGGTTCGCGAAGCCGAGGTAGTTGTTCGAGGTCAGCATCACGACCTCGCGGCCGTTGACCCGGACCCGCGGCCCCTGGGGCGTTTCCAGGACGAGCTCTTCCTTGTACGTGCCGGCCTGCCGCAGCGCGGCCATCTGGCCGGCGAGGTGCTCGGTGAGGGTCATGAGATCCGGCTCCCGTGCTTACTTTTCTTAGGAAAGGATTTTTCCCGCGACGCGTTCGCCGGGGAAAGCCGCTTCGAGCGCCTCGACGGCGCGGCGGAAAGCGCCTTCGCTCGTGGCCATGATCTCGGCGCAGAGCGTCGGCCGGCGGACGATCTCGGATGTGCCCGAGGCTCCGCGCACGACGACGGAATCGGCCGGCTCCTCGACGACGAACAGAATGTCGTCGAGGTCTTCGAGCG
>JBGPGG010000008.1:0-44424 GCA_041483715.1 Thermoanaerobaculia bacterium | reverse complement strand
CGCCCCTGTGCCCGGCCTTGCGTAGACCCGATCGCCGAGGATCGGGTGCCCCGCCGCCGAGAAGTGGACCCGGATCTGGTGCGTGCGCCCGGTCTCGGGGCGGATCGAGACAAGGGCGGCGTCCCCGAGGCGCTCGACGGTTTTGTAGCGGGTGACAGCGCGGCGTCCCTCCTGTCCCGGGCGGGCGACGGATCGGCGCAGCCCCGGTTCGCGCACGAGGTCCGCGTCGAACGTGCCGCTGTCGGCAGGAGCGCCCTCGACGAGCGCCACGTACTCCCGGTCGATCGCGTGCGTGCGAAACCGGTCCTGGAGCTCGTGGTGGGCAGCGCGGTTGCGCGCGAAGACGAGCGCACCGGACGTGTCCTTGTCGAGACGGTGGACGATCCCGGCGTGGGGCCGGCCGCCGTAGCGGTGCTGGAGGTAGTGCAGGGCGCGGCTCCAGAGCGTGTCTTTCTCGCGGGCCTCGGTCGCAACCGTGAGGAGCCCGGCGGGCTTGTCGACGATCAGGACATCGTCGTCTTCGTACAGAACGACGAGGCGCGTTTTCACGTGGCGCCGCAGGGGCCGGTCGGCGTGGAAACGAAGGTCCGCGTCCGGCGGCACATCCTGTCCCGGCTCGTCGCAGGGCTTGCCGGCGACGTCCACACGCCCCGAGCGCACCGCTTCGCGGGCGGCGCGCCGCGACAGGCCCAATTTTTGCGAGACCGCCAGATCGAGTCTCATGGACCGGTCTTCCTGCGCGGCGAAAGCGGAGTCGAGATTTCCACGAAGAATTGGGGGTCGCCGATGCGCGCGCCCGGCAGGGCTCCTGGTCCGAAGACCGCGGCGGTGCGATAGCGCGAGCGCGCGGCGGCGGCGAGCCCGCCCAGGTAGTCCTGGCCGAACGCGCGGGCGCCCTCGCCGACCGCGAGCACGTTGGCGCAAAGCAGCACGTCGGGCGGGTCGGCGTCGAGCAGGGCGACGGCCCGCGCTTCCCCCTCCGGATCGAGGTGCCCGGGAAAGAACTGCTCGAGCCAAAAGGGATTTCGGAGCCCGAGGACATAGTTGAAGAACCCGGCCTCCGGAAATCCCGCGAGCGTCGCGCCCGCGGGTAGACGGGCGAGTTCTGCCAGCGCCCCCGCCGTGGCGTCGGCGACGGTCCCCGGCAAGCGGAGGTTCCCGGCGGGCGTCGCGACAGGGGCCCACGGCATTGCGCGGTACAAGTTGCCCATCGCGACGAGGCGAAACGCCAGGAACACCGACAGCGCCGCAGCCGCGAGGCGGGGCAGCGCGGCTCCGAGCGCGGGCGCCGCGCGGTCCGCCGCGCCGAAGAGTCCGGCCGCGGCCACGACGACAGGCAGCGGAAGAAAGAAAGCGTCGTACGGGCCGACGTAGCCGGCGGCGAACAGGAGGCGCGCGCCGAATACGGCCGCCATCCAGAGAACGGCGTCGGGTATGGCGCAGAAGGGGCCGCGCGGATTCCTGCCGCGCAGGGCCGCGAAGAGCCGCAGGGCGGCGGCGATGGCAAGGCACGGAGGGATCACGCGCACGAGCGGGGGAAAAAGGGCGACCCGGTCGGCGAGCGCACCCGGCGGGCGGAACCGGATCGCAGCCGCAAGTGCGAGCGCCACAACGGAGAACGCGCCGACCGCCGCTGCGGCGGCACGATGCCCGCCCGCGGAAAGCCGCGAGGCGATCCAGGCGGCCGTCACGAGGAGCGCGCCGACGAGCGCGAGGATGATCGTGGCGAGCAGGAGCTCGGTGATCCGGAGGCCCACCCGGTCGAGTCCCGCATACGCCCGATAGACGTTCTGGAACGCTTCGGGCGGCTCGATGAGCCGCAGCCAGCCGTCGGCGATGAGGCGGTCTCGGGGGATCCCGGCCGAGAGCATGACGTATCCGGCCGCGGCCGCCGCGAGCGGGGCGGCGCCAAGCGGCACGAGCCGCCGGGGCGAACGCCGCGCGGCGGCCCCGAGGACGAGGACCCCGGCCAGACCGAGCTCGGGCCGGGAAAGAAGAGCGGCGACCAGGCACGCGCCCGCAGCGACGTCCGCCCGGGTCGGTTCCGGGCGCGCGGCCAGCACGAGGGCCCACGTCAGAGCCGCAACGGCGATCGCCGTGTCGAAGCTGAACGGAAAGAGCCATCCTCCCGGCCGCAGGAAGACGGCCGCGGCGATCGCGGTGGAAGTCGCGAGGGCGGCGCGCCCGGGGGAGAGCATGCGGCGCGAGAGCCGGGCGAGCGCGGCCACGTGGGCGAGCGCGACGAGCGCGTACAGCGCGGTGCGCGCGGGAAGGGACCGCCCCGCAATTGCGTCGGCGATCGCGGCGAGGTAGGGACCGAGGGGCCCGTGGTGGAACTGGACATCGCGGTAGAGCCGCTCGCCATGGGCCAGGCGCCACGGAACCATGAGCTCACGGCCGGTGTCGATGAACGGCTCGATCCACCGGTTCCAGGAGACGCCCAGGAGAAGCAGGAACACGGCCCAGGGAAGCAGGACCGGAAGGATTCTTTTCAGCGGCGTTCCCATCCTATGTGCGTCACCCCGGACCAACTCCGAAATCCGAATTCCGAAATCCGAATTCTTCTAGGATACCTCCCGTGCAGGAAAAGATGGCGACGCGCAATCCCATCGCGCGCGCGATCGCCTCGGCCACTTCGCGCGTCTGGTTTCCGGCGACGGCCGCGTTCGCCCGCAACCTGCCCCGGCGCTCGATGCACCGTGGGGGACGGGCGCTCGCAACGGTCTACTACCGCCTGCAGCCGAAATACCTGCGGGCCGCGCGCACCAACCTCGCCGTCATCCTGGGCGCCTCCGAGGATTCGCCCGAGGTCCGGCGCCTCGCCTTCGAGATGGTGGTCTCGCACTTTTCGGCGTGGGTCGACTTCCTGCACTTCGCCACGCGGCCGCCCGAAGACGCCGCGCGCCTGATCGAAGGGGTCATCGGGTACTCGAACATCGTGGAGGGCCGGCTTTCCGGCAAGGGAGTGCTCCTCTTGACGGCCCACCTCGGCAACTGGGAGGTCGGGGGTCTCATGCTCGCGCAGGTGAAGCAGCCCATCCACGTCGTGCTGGTGCCCGACATCTTTCCCGGGGTCGAGCGCGAGCGGCGGCGCCTCCACGAACGTTGCGGTGTGACCGAGATCCGTGTCGACAGGAGCTTCGTGCCGACGCTGGCCGTCCTGCGCGCACTCGGGTCGAACGGGATCGTGGCCATGCAGGGCGATCGGGACTTCGACAACACCGGCGTCGCCGCCCCCTTCTTCGGACGCGAGGCGTTCTTTCCACGGGGCCCCCTGCGCGTGGCGATGGCCTCGGGGGCGACGGTCCTGCCCGCCTTCATCGTGCGCCTGCCCGATGGACGCTACCGCGCGATCGTGGAGGGGCCGCTCCGGATCGACACCGCGGGTGATCGCGATGCGGCCCTGCGAGCGAACATCGGCCGGTACGTCGCCATCCTCGAGCACTACGTCCGCGAGTACCCGGACCAGTGGTACTGCTTCTATCCTTTTTGGGACGATCCCTCGAGGAAGGGTCGCCGGGCGCTGACTGCCGCCACGAAAAACGCGTCGTAGTGCTTCGCAAGCTCCTCGACGTCGGGGAGGATGCGGGGCTCCTCGAACCCAGCGGCTGCGAACGCGCGCCGCCAATTCTCCGGCGTGAGGAACCCGTGGTTCGGGCGCGTCGCCGCGTCCGTCGCCACCCCCGTGAAGTTCTCGAGGAAGTTGAAGACGAACTCGACGTAGATCGGCTGGCCCGGAAAGGGGCGCACGCATTCCGAGAAGACCGCGACGCCCCCGGGCTTCAGGGTCTCGCGGATGCGCGCGAGCGTTGCCGCGAGGTCCTGCGCGATGTGGACGGTGTTGACCGCGTAGACGACGTCGGCGATCCCTGCGGCGACGCCCTGCGCGGCGAAGTCCGCGTTCATGTCGAGCCTCGAGAACTCGATCGGCAGGTCCGGGAATCTCCCGCGGACCGAGCGCTCGGCGCGCCGCAGGAAGGTGGGAACGATCTCGGTGAAGACGTATCGCTCGATGCGGGGCAGGGCGGCGTCGCGGGCGAGCCGCTCTCCGAGGGCAAGGGCCGCCGAGCCCGAGCCGCCACCGATCTCGACCAGTGTGGCCCGGCGCGTCGCCGGCAGCGCGCGGGCAACAGCCTCGGCGCCGAGGCGGTTGTTGATCTGGTAGAGCAGGTTGTCGTTGGAGAAGTAGTCGAACCACAGGGGCAGCCGGACGGGCGAGAAGAGGATCTCTTCTCCGGTCTTCTCGCCGCGCAGGAACTCGGGCACGTGCTCGACCATGGCCCGCACGACCGCGAAGGCCGGCAACGACTGCGGATCGATGGCGCGCGCTTGCGCCTCGGCGCGATCGGGGTCGCCGGGCGAGAGGGGGCCGCGGGCCCGGTAGACCGGATCGGGGCCGGAGGTGGACGCTTCGAGGAGGCCTTCGGCGGCGAGCTTTGCGAGGAACCACTCGATGGGAACCCGGGCGCGCGGCGCGAAGCCGCGGGCCGACACGATCCCGCCCGCGCTCGCTCCGCGGTCGAGCTCGTCGGCAAGCCCGAGCTCATGGACGAGCCGGAGAACCCATTCGATCGTGAAGCGGTCGAAGTGCTCGGCGCAGAGGATGAACTCGGGCGAGAAGAGGCCGCGAACGCTCAAGTCGGGGATCCGCGCGAGCAGGGTCTCGAGGTCTTCGGTCCGCGCCGTCACGCCGCGGATTGTAGTGCCGGCCTGCTAAACTCGGGGCCTCGCATGAAGGCCCTCGCCGCAGCGCTTCTTGGGCTCGTACTCGCTGGTGCGCCCCTCGCCGCCGCGCCGGCCCCGGCGCCCGGGCGGGTCGTCATCCTGGGGTTCGACGGCGTGGACGCGCACGTGGTCGAGGAGATGCTCGGCAAGGGGGAGCTTCCCGGCCTCGCGCAGCTGCAAAAGCGCGGCGGCTACTCGCCTCTGACGCCGACCATCCCTGCGCAAACGCCCGTGTCCTGGGCCACGTTCTCGACGGGCCTCGACCCGGGCGGGCACGAGATCTTCGACTTCCTGAAGCGCGACCCGGCAAACCGCATTCCGACCTTCGCGGTGGCCGAGGAGCTCCAGGTGCCCTTCCTGCTCGGAAAGAACAACCCGGCGGCGTTCGCGGCCGGGGCGGCGGCGCTCTTCGGGCTGCCGGCGCTCCTGCTCTTCTGGCGCCGGCGGCTTCTGCCCGCCGCGCTCTTGCTCGTTCTCGCGGCGGGCGGCGCCTGCGGCGCATTCCTCGCCGCGAAGGCCTGGCTTCCCGCGACGCGCCCCTGGGTCCGCAACAACCGCCGGGGGCCCGTGTTCTGGCAGGAAGCGGGCGCGCGGCCGGCGACGGTGATCCGGATGCCGGTGACCTTTCCGCCTGAGGCGTTTGACGGCGGGAGGATGCTCTGCGGGCTCGGCGTTCCGGACCTTTCCGGGCGCATCGGAAAGCCGGCGTACTACACGTCGGACCCCTTCTTCGCTCCCCGCGAGGGCAACGATTTCTCGGTCGAGATCACGCGGCTCGAGTCGAACAGGGGCAAGCAGGTGACGCGGATCGCCGGTCCGCCGGGACGCGCCTTCGGGCGGGAGGGGACGATCGATCTTCCCTTGACGCTGACCGTGCCCGAGGCGCGCAACCGGCTGATTCTCGAAGCGGGAGGCGCGCGCGCGGAATTGAAACCGGGGCAGTGGAGCGGCTGGCTTTCGCTCGACTTCCGCGTCAATCCGCTCATCACCGTTCACGGCTACGCGAAGCTGCGCCTTTCGACGATCGCGCCGGAGATCGGCCTCTACCTCTCCCCGATCCAGTTCGACCCGGACCGCCTGCCCCCGGGCTTCACGATCTCGTCCCCGCCCGGGTTCGCGAAGGAGCTCGTCGACCGGTTCGGCCGCTACAAGACGATGGGCTGGGGGATCGACACGTGGTCGATCCAGTCGGCGACGCTCTCGGAAGAGGCGTTCCTGGAAGACGTTCGCGAGACCGGCGAACAGGAACGCAAGATGCTTCGGGGCCTGCTCGCGGGCAAACAGAAGCTCCTCTTCTACTACTTCGAGTTCCCCGACCGCGTGGGGCACGTTTTCTGGCGGTTCCGCGATCCCCAGCACCCGGCCTACGACGCGACGCTCGCGGGCAAGTACGGCCGAGCCGTCGAGGACTCCTACCGGACGATGGACCAGATCGTCCAAGAGACGGCGAAGGCCCTGAAACCCGACGACATCCTGATCGTCCTCTCGGACCACGGTTTCGCGACCTGGCGGCGCTCGGTCAACTACAACTCCTGGCTCGTCGAGAACGGCTACCTCGTGTTGAAGGGGAGCGCGCGGCGGCAGAACCTCGAGGCGCTCTTCTCGCGCGGGCAGTTCTGGGAGGCCGTCGACTGGTCGAAGTCGAAGGCCTACGCGATGGGTCTCGGAGACCTCTACGTCAACCTGAGCGGCCGGGAGGCCGGAGGCATCATCGCGCCCGGCGCGGAGTACGAGGCGCTGCGCACCGAGCTGATCACGCGGCTCACGGCCCTGACCGATCCGAAGAACGGCGAGAAGGCCGTCTCGCGCGTCTTCAAGCGCGAGGACATCTACCGGCGCTATGACCCGCGCCTCATCCCCGACCTCATCGTCACCAACCGGCCGGGCTACCGCGTCTCCTGGCAGTCGTCGCTCGGCGTGCCCACGGGCAACGTGTTCGAGGACAACCGCGACGTCTGGAGCGGCGACCACTGCTCGCTCGACCCCGACCTCGTGCGCGGCGTGTTTTTCTCGTCAAAGCCGTTTCACGCGGGGGGCGTGCCGGGCATCGCGGATGTCACGGCGTCGGTGAGGGAACTCGCCGGTGGTCGAGCCGTCGAGGATGCGGCAGGGAAATCCCTCTGGTAAGGGACGTGTCGAGGGTCGAGGGTCGAGGGTCGAGCGTTCGGAATACCGCATCCTCTCGACTCTGGACTCTCGACTCTCGACTTCTCCTTATCGCCACAATCTTCCTGATTGCCGCGCGGCTACTCAGCCAGGAACCCGCCCCCCGCGCCGACGCCGGGCGCCAGGCCGACCTCGCGAGGCTGCAGGGCCGGATCGGAACTCTCAAGTCGCGGCTGGCCGAGAGCGAGAAGAAGGAAGCCACGCTGGCCGAGGAGTTGAAGCGCCTCGAGCTCAAGCTCGAGATCGCGACGCGCGAGGGCGAGCTCGTGGCGGCCACCCGCGAAGAGTTTGCACGCCGGCTCGCCGCGGTGACCCGGGAGCGGGCCGCCGCCTCGGCCTCGGCCGTGGAGTGCCGCCGGCTGCTCCTCGCGCGCGCCCGGCTCCTGCAGCGGTTCGGGCGCTTCGGGTATTTCCGCGTGCTCCTCGAGGCGGAGGACCTGCCGGCCTTCCTCGACTCCATCGAGCGGCTCGACAGCCTGGCCCGCCGCGACGGACGCCTGCTCGGCCAGTACCGGTTCGCCGAGGAACGGCTCGAGCAGAATCTCGCCCGCGAGCAGGCGCTCAAGGGCGAGATCGACCGGCTCTACGCGAAGAGCCGGCAGGAAGAGGCGCGCGTGGCCTCGCTCAAGACCGAGCGCGAGAGGCTGCTCGCGCGAGAGCAGAACGCCTCCGCCTCGCGGCGGCGCGAGGTCTCGGCGCTGACCGACAAGGTCACGCGTCTCGAGCGCCTGCTCGAGACGCTGACGCGCCAGACCGAGGGCGAAGGGCCGGTCGGGCCCTCCGGCGGGATCCGACCATGGAAGGGCGTTCTCGACTGGCCCGCGCGCGGCACCATCGTCGAGACCTTCGGCCGCCATCGCCACCCGAAGTTCGACACCTGGACCGTGTCGAACGGCGTCGCGGTCGCAGTGCCGCTCGGCACGCCGGTGCGGGCGGTCTATGCCGGCAAGACCGTCTATGCCCAGTGGCTGGCCGAGTACGGAAACCTCGTCATCCTCGACCACGGCGACGGCATGCTGACCCTCTACGCGTGGCTCCAGGCGGTTTTGGTCAAGCCGGGCGAGCCGGTCGTCGTGGGCGCCGAGATCGGCCTGGCCGGGTACGGCCCCGGTCGGGACGAGTCCGGCGTGTATTTCGAGGTGCGGGACCGGCAGAAGGCGAGCGACCCGGTGGCGTGGCTCCGATAGGGCTCTAGGTTTCAGATGGGGCCCGACCGGAGACGAGAAACCCCGTCCTTTCCGGAAAGGTTTCGCCCTGCCCGGGTGTTAGCATGATTCCGATGAGATCCAACCGCTCCCGGGTCCTTTTCGTGGTGGCTTCGTTGTGCGCCCTGGCGTCTCTTCGGGCCGTGATCGGTCCGGACGGGTCCGGCCGCGACCCGGCAACGCGGGCTCTGTCGATCTTTTCGGAAGTCTTCTCGCTGACCCGTTCCAACTACGTCGAGCCGACCGACACGAAGGCCCTGCTCGAGGGCGCCTACGACGGGATGTCGGATGCCCTGGATCCATTCTCCTATTACGTGCCCGCCTCCTCGATGGCGGCGTACAAGGCGCAGCAGGCCGCCGGTGCGGCGAGCCCGGGGATCGTTTTCGCGCGCCGCGGGGGCTACCCGTACGTCGTCGGCCCGCTGCCGGGTTCTCCGGCCGAGAAGGCCGGGGTCAAGGCGGGCGACCTCATCGACTCGATCGACGGCAAGCCGCTCCGCAACGCGCCGGTCTGGAAGATCAAGGCCGCCCTCGAGGGCCCCGAAGGCTCCTCGTGCGAGCTCGTTCTCTTCCGCGGCGGCGACGAGAAGCGCGTGACGCTTTCGGTCAGCCGCGCGCGGTTCGAGCCGCCGCCGGTGAGCGTGAAATGGGAGCGCGACGTCGCGATTCTCAAGATCCCGACCTTCACGCCGGCGACCGCGGCCGCCATCCGCAAGGAGCTCGACGAGGCCTCGCGACGCTCGATCCCGAACGTGGTGCTCGACCTGCGCGGGTCGATCGGGGGCGCGATCCCGGACGCGGCGCCCGCGGCCGCACTCTTCCTCTCGAAGGGCCCGATTGCGACGGTGGTCTCGCGCAAGGCGGCCGAGACGCCGCTCGAGGCTGCGGGGGACCCGGTGTGGAAGGGGCGCGTCGTGCTCCTGATCGACGATTCCACCGCGGGCGCGGCCGAGGTCTTTGCGGCCGCTCTGCACGACCGCGCCAAGGCCGCGACCGTCGGGGAGACGACGGTGGGCATGGCGATCATCCAGAGAAACGTGCCGACCGAAGAAGGGGGCAACCTCTTCATGACCGTCGGACGCTACGTCTCGCCGTCGGGGCAGGTGCTAGGCGGCAAGGGTCTTTCGCCGGACGAGCGGGTCATCGTAATCCCGGGCGGGGCCGGCGAACGGGACGCGATCCTCGAGCGCGGTCTCGAGATCGCCCGCGGCGAGACGGCCGCCCGCAAGGCCGCCTAGCCTGGCTCGCCGCCGCGTCTTTCCGGCGACCGTCTTTTTAGCGCTTCTTTCCCTCGTTCTGGCGGTCGCGCTCTATCTCGAGTCCTGTCCCTCGCGCCCCTCGCCGCCGCCCGCCCCGAGGCCCACGGCGCGGCCGCCGCAGCCCGCGCGCACTCCGGCGCCGTCGCCCCGCCCGCCGCGGCTTCCCGAGAAGACGCGCCCGCCCTCAGCGGGGTCGCTGCGCGTCGCGATCGTGATCGACGATCTTGGAAACGAGCTCGCGCCCGCGGAGCGCATCGCCGGATGGCGCGAGCCGGTTGCGGGCGCGGTGTTGCCGCGGTTGCGCTGGAGCGCCGCCTCGGCGGATGCCCTTCGACGCGGCGGCAAGGAGGTCCTCCTGCACCTGCCGATGGAGCCCGCGGGCTACCCGAGAGTGCGGCCCGGCCCCGGCCTCGTGCTGAGGTCCCAGACGGACGCCGAGATCGCGCGCACTCTCGAGGAAGACTTCGCTACGGTCCCGGGGGCCGTCGGCGTCAACAACCACATGGGCTCTGCGGCGACGGCCGACCCGCGCGTGATGCGCGCCGTGGTCGCGGTCCTCTCGCGGCGCGGCCTCTTCTTTCTCGACAGCCGCACGACCGACGCGACGGTCGCCGAAAAGACGGCCGAGGACGCCTCGGTGCCCGCCGTGTCGCGCCGCGTATTCCTGGACGATGTTGCCACCGAGGAGGCGGTGCGCAAGCAGCTCGAAGAGCTCGTTCGCCGCGCCCGCCTCGAGGGGGACGCGGTGGCCATCGGACACCCGTATCCTGCGACACTCGCAGTTCTGGAGAAGGAGTTGCCGGGGTTGGCGAGTCGGGGAGTCAGGCTGGTGAAGGTGAGTGAGTTGGTGAAGTAGCTACAGACTCTTCTTGGCTTCCTCCCAATACTCGTCCAACTCCTTCATCGGCACCTCCGACAGGTCCCGGCCGCTTGCCTTCGCGCGGCGGGCGACGCCGACGAAGCGGTCGCGGAATCTCCGGTTGGCCTGGCGCAGGGCCGCCTCCGGATCGATCTTGCGGCGGCGGGCGAGGTTGACGACGGAGAGCAGCAGGTCGCCGATCTCGTGCGTCTCGGCCGCGTGGTCGCCCTCTCTCTCGGCCGCGGCCCACTCGGCCAGCTCCTCCTCGATCTTCGCCACGACGCCGGCGTCGCGCTCCCAGTCGAAGCCGAGGTCCGCGGCGCGCAGGGTCTGGCGGTACGACGTCGCCAGGGCCGGCAGGCCCGCGGGGAGCGTTCCCAGCGGGTCCTCCGTGGCGCCGGGCTGGCGGCGTTTGCGTCGTTCCCATGCGTTCTTGACCTCCTGCGCGCTCGAGGCAGGCGTGTCGCCGAAGACGTGCGGATGGCGCTCGATCATTTTCTGCGTGATGCCCTGCGCGACGGCGTCGGCGCCGAACCAGCCCCGCTCCTCGGCGAGTTTCGAGAGGAACAGGACCTGAAAGAGCAGGTCGCCGAGCTCGTCGCAGAGCGGCCCCGGGACGCCTTCGTCGAGGGCGGCCAGCGTCTCGTGGGTCTCCTCGAGCAGGTACGTCTTCAGGGTCTCGAAGGACTGTTCGCGGTCCCACGGACAGTCGCGCCGCAGGCGGGCGACGAGCGCGACGAGGCGATCGAGCGCTTCGGACACGAGCGGATGATACCCGCACGCGCGGCGGCGACCGTATGCGGACCGCGCATCCGGGTTAAACTCCGTACAGTTCCAACCGCAGGATGGAAGCCGTGAGCGAAGAGAAGAAAATCCGCGTGGTCGATCATCGGATGTTCACACCCGACGGAGAGCTCCGTCCCGATTTCGAGGCGGACGAGACCCCGGAGCCGCCGAAGGCCCCTCCGACCGCCGCGCCCCCGCACTCGGCCGCGCCGCAGGCGCCCACCGCGCCGGACGCCGGCGCCGAGCGGGCCACCTCGCAGGCGTTCCTGACGCTCGTGAGCTTCCTCGCGACCAACGTGTATACGGCCCTCGGCATCGATGCGATGACCGGCAAGACGCTGCCGAGCCGGGACCCCGCGGCGGCGCAGCAGATGATCGAGTGGCTCGTGGTCCTCGAGCAGATGTCGCGCGGTAATCTGAATTTCGAGGAAACCGACCTGCTGTCGCGGGCACTCTACGAGCTGCGGATGGCCTACGTCGAGGCGGTGCGTCCTCCCGGCCGGGAGCCTGCGCCCCCGGGCGGGTAGAAGCCGTCACGATGGATTCGCGACCGAACGACAGGCGAACCGCGGGCCTCGCCTGTCTCCTTGCGACGGTCTTCGCGCTCGCGGCGCTTCCCGCCCGCGCGCAGGAAACCCTCTCGCCGCTTCCGCCGCCGGTGACCCGCGGGCTCTACCGGGCGCACTGGTTCGAGTTTCTCTCGGCCTTTTCAGAAAACGACACGGCGGCCGAAACCAGGGCCCTCGACGCCATGGCGCGGGCGGCGCGCAAGGTCGGCGTGCGGCGCCTCTCCGACTTCTCGCGAACGGCCGTGTACCTCGGGCGCCGCGCGGAAAAGCAGGGGCAGCAGGGCCGCGCGGACCGCGCTTACCGGGCCGCCCTGACGCTGGACGACGCCAACCCGGACGCGGTCCTGGCGCGGCTTTCGTTCCTAGTCCGCCGCGGAAAGGTGGGGGAGGCGCTGCGGAGCCTTCCGGACGCCGCCTCCGCCCTGTTCGCCGCGCACGAGTCGCGCGTTGCGATCCTGTCTTCGCTCGGGATCTGGGCCGCGGCCGCGGCGGCGGCGACGCTGGCCGGAGTGATCCTGGCGCTCGCCGTGCGGCATGCCCCGCGTGTCCTGCACGATATCCGGGAAGCCGCATTTCGCTCCTTCGGGTCGAGCGGCGCCCTGCCACTCGGCCTGGTCATCGCCGGCCTCCCGCTCGTCATCGGCTTCGGGCCCGTATGGCTCATCCTCTACTGGGGCGCGCTGCTCTGGGCATATGCCGAGAGGAGGGAGCGCGCCGTACTGGGAGCCGGGTTCGTGGCCCTCGCTCTGGTCGCGCCGCTCGCGGCGTGGATCACTGAGGAGAACATCCGGCAGCGGTCTCCGCTGTACGTCGCCGCGATCGATCTCGAGGAGCGCCGCGAGGACGCCAGCGCCGAGGACGGCCTGCGCCAGGCCGCGGTGGTCTTTCCGGAAGACCCCGACGTCTGGTTCCTTCTCGGAATCTACGCCGAGCGGTCGGGGGATCTCGACCGCGCGCAGTCGGACTACGGCAGGGCCATGCAGGCGGACCCCGGCGACTACCGGGCGATGCTGAACAGGGGCAACGTGCACTTCACCGCGGGGGACTACGGTGAGGCGATCCGCGACTACACCGAAGCCTCGAAACGGGCACCTACGGCCGCCGAGGCGTACTACAACCTCTCTCTTGCCCGCAGCGAAGCCTACGATTTCGACGGGCAGGCCCTGGCCATCGCCCGGGCCCGCGAGCTTTCGGCGTCCCGGGTCGCCGAGTGGTCCGGCACTCCCACGCTGTCCCGCGTCGTGCCCGCGGGGTTTCCGCTCTCCCGCGCGCGGGCCCGGATCGCCGATTGGAACGCGCAGCCGAAGAGCCGGCGCCTGCCCGGCCACGGCACGGCGGCCCGGCCCTGGCGCACCCTGATCTCGCCGTGGGCCCTCGCCCCGATTGGCGTGCTGCTTCTCGGGGTCTTGCTCGCGCGCCTGCGTCGCCGCCGGGGCCTGGCCTCGCTGTGCGAGCGTTGCGGACGCGCCTTCTGCAATCGCTGCAGGCGGTACGGCGACCCGGTGCTGTACTGCACGATGTGCTCCCGCACCTTCCTCCGCAAGGAGAACGTGGACATCGAGATCCAGGTGGCCGAGGCCAGGGAAATGCAGGACCGCGCAACGCGCCGGGCGCGCGCGAGCCGGATCGCGTCGTTGCTGCTGCCCGGCTCGCACGCGTTCCTGGAGGAGCGGCCCGTCGCGGGCGTGATCACGCTTTTCCTCTTCTTCTTCGGCCTCGCGGCCGCGCTCATCGACGAGAAGCTCTTCGACCCCCTGACGCTGCCGCCGCCCGGGGGACTTCGGACGGTGGTGATCCTCGGCGGCGCACTCGCGGCCCTGGTGTGGATCCGGGCGCAACTGGTCGGCAGGAGGGCCACCAGTGGGTCTTGACGGCACCCTCAAGGTTTTCTCGCTGACCGAGATCTTCCAGATGCTCGGCCTGCAGCGAAAGACCGGCGTGCTCTCCGTCGAGGGAGAGGACGACGCGGTCACCATCTCGGTCCTCGGCGGCTCCGTCGTGGCGGCGGAGTCGCGGGCGCGGCGGCTGGACAACCGCCTCGGCAGCCTGCTGCTGCGCGCCGGCTACGTCACGCAGCAGCAGCTCGACCACGTGCTCGCCATCCAGAAGCAGACGCAACAGCGTATGGGGTTCCTCCTGGTGCGCGAGCGGCTCGTCGAGCCCCAGGAGTTGCGCGAGGCGTTGCGCGTCCAGATCTCGCGGATCGTGTACGCAGCCTTCCGGTGGCCCGACGGGCGGTTCCACTTCACGCAGGAGGGCACCGTGGACTACGACGCCGACCACATGGCGCCGGTCTCGACCGATACGGTACTCATGGAGGCCGCGCAGATCGTCGACGAATGGCCGATGCTCGAGCAGAAGGTCGGGTCGCTGTCCTCGGTCTTCCGGCGCGCTCCGGGAGTCGAGAACCTCAATGTCGTCACCGGCCAGAAGAATCCGCCCGAGGGGACGCTCTCGGTCTCGCGACCCGAGGCGGAGACGTGGCGGTGGACCGACGGCAGGCGCAGCGTGGGCGACATCATGGAGCGCGCGTTCCTGTCGGACTTCGAGGTCCTGAAGGGGACGGTGGACCTCTTGGCCCGCAACCTCATCGAGAGAGGGCGTGTGGAGGAGGAGGTCCCCGCGGCGCTCCCCGAGCCGGCGGTTCCCGTCGCGGCCGCGCGGACCTCCGGCCGCGCGATCGGGCTCTGGGCGGCGCTCGCGCTGCTCGCGGCGCTTTCGCTCTACATGATTCCGAGGAACCCCGCGAACGTGCTGCTTCGCCGACCCGGCGACATGCGCGAGACGGCCGATCTTCTGAAAGCCATCTCGTTGAACCGCGCCGTCTCGATCGAGCGCGCCGTGAGGATCTTCTACGACTCGAGCGGGCGCTACCCGCACAGCCTCGAGGACCTGGTCGTCGCAGGCATACTCGAGGAGGATGCGCTGCGCGACCCGTACGGCCGCTTCTACCGCTACATCCTGCGGGCGGAGGATGGGAAGTTCGGCCTCTACGGCAGAAACGGCGCCGGCCAGATCGACCTCGACCTGTCCCTCGAGCGAAGTCTGGCGCCGGTTTCGGAGCTGAGGCCGGCGCACTCGCGTCCGCCGGTTCAGACCGAGCGGCCGAGCGTTCTGGTCGTCGAGTAGGCCAATAATATGAGTCTAATAGACTTAATAATTAACAATTAATAGTTGACACGATAAGGCTCATATCCTATTCTCTAGCCGCCCAAAGCGGGTGGATAGGAGCAATAGAAAATGAGCAGGATCATCGGTATCGACCTCGGCACCACGAATTCGTGCGTCGCCGTCATGGAGGGCGGCGACCCCGTCGTCATCCCGAACGCAGAAGGAAACCGGACCACGCCCTCGGTCGTGGCCTTTTCGAAGACCGGCGAGCGACTCGTCGGCCAGGTCGCCAAGCGCCAGGCCATCACGAATCCCGCCAACACCGTCTATTCGATCAAGCGCTTCATGGGGCGCAAGTACTCGGAGGTCTCCGAGGAAATGAGGATGGTGCCGTACGCGGTCATCGAGGCCCCGAACGGCGACTGCCGCATCCGCGCGGGCGGCAAGGAGTCCTC
Source organism: Thermoanaerobaculia bacterium (assembly GCA_041483715.1). GTDB lineage: Bacteria > Acidobacteriota > Thermoanaerobaculia > UBA5066 > Gp7-AA6 > DAHUXD01. The sequence continues at coordinate 29,289 of JBGPGG010000008.1, read as the reverse complement.
GCCGCCGGAGATTTCCGCGATGATTCTGGGCAAGCTGAAGGAAGCCGCGGAGGCGTATCTCGGCGAGAAGGTCACCCGGGCGGTCATCACGGTGCCCGCGTACTTCAACGATTCGCAGCGCCAGGCCACCAAGGACGCCGGCCAGATCGCCGGGCTCACGGTCGAGCGGCTCGTCAACGAGCCCACCGCGGCCGCGCTCGCGTACGGCCTCGACAAGAAGAAGGACGAGACGATCGCCGTCTACGACTTCGGCGGCGGCACGTTCGACATCTCGATCCTCGAAGTGGGCGAAGGCGTGGTGGAGGTCAAGTCCACCAACGGCGATACGCACCTGGGCGGCGACAACATCGACCAGCGCGTCATCGACTGGATCCTCGCCGAGTTCAAGAAGGATCAGGGCGTCGACCTTTCCAAGGACGCCATGGCCATGCAGCGTCTGAAAGAGGCGGCCGAGAAGGCGAAGATCGAGCTCTCCAACGTCGTCGAGACGGAGGTCAACCTGCCCTTCATCACGGCGGACGCCTCGGGGCCGAAGCACCTGCAGCTGCGGTTGAGCCGCGCGAAGCTCGAGCAGCTCGTCGAAGACATCCTCCAGAAGTCGATGGGCCCGTGCAAGCAGGCGTTGAAGGACGCCGGCCTCGAGCAGAAGGACATCGACGAGGTGGTTCTCGTAGGCGGCCAGACGCGCATGCCGCGCATCCAGCAACTCGTCAAGGAGTTCTTCGGCAAGGACCCGCACCAGGGCGTCAACCCGGACGAAGTCGTCGCCATCGGCGCCGCCATTCAGGGGGGCGTGCTGGCCGGAGACGTCAAGGACCTCCTGCTGCTCGACGTGACGCCGCTCTCCCTCGGCATCGAGACCCTGGGCGGCGTGACGACCCGGTTGATCGAGCGCAACACGACGATTCCGACCAAGAAGAGCGAGACGTTTTCCACCGCAGCCGACAACCAGACGTCCGTCGAGATCAAGGTGCTCCAGGGCGAGCGCGAGATGGCGCGGGACAACAAGACGATCGGCGTCTTCCACCTCGTGGGCATCCCGCCGGCGCCGCGGGGCGTGCCGCAGGTCGAGGTGTCGTTCGACATCGACGCCAACGGCATCATGAACGTCTCGGCCAAGGACCTCGGCACGGGCAAGGAGCAAAAGATCACCATCACCGCCTCGTCCGGGCTCGCCAAGGACGAAATCGATCGGATGGTGCGCGACGCCGCGGTCCACACGGAAGAGGACCGCAAGCGGCGCGAGGAGATCGAAGCGAAGAACCGGCTCGATTCGCTCGTCTACTCGTCCGAGAAGACCTTCTCGGAGAACAAGGGCAAGCTCGCGGCCGCCGACGCCTCGATGATCGAGACGGCTCTGGCCGACGCGAAGAAGGCGCTCGAAGCGGGCGGGACCGACGCGATGAACCAGGCTGCCGAGCGCCTGCAGCAGGCCTCGCACAAGCTCGCCGAGGCGATGTACAAGGGCGCCGCGGAGGCTTCCGGCGGCGGCGCCGACCCCGCGGGGCCGTCGGCCTCGGGATCCGGCGCGGCCAAAGAGGACGAGGTCATCGACGCGGAGTACGTGGATAGCGACAAGAAATAAGTCGACAGTCGGAGGTCAAACAGTCGACAGCGGCGGTTGGAGTTCGCGCAAAACGGGCGCCCAACTATCGACTGTCGACTGTAGACTGTTGACCAGATTCCCATGACCGTCTTTCGCTGGAATTCGCTCCAGGACCTTTTCGCCATCCAGGAGAAGGTCAACCGGCTTTTCGAGGAGACGATCCACCGCACCGAGTTTCCCGACGAAGGCCTCGATACGGCCCTGTGGTCCCCGGCGGCCGACGTCTTCGAGAGCTCGGACGAGATCGTCCTGAACGTCGAGCTGCCCGGAGTGCGGCTGGACGACGTGCGCCTCGAGGCCCTGGACGGCAAGCTCCGGGTCTCCGGGCATCGCCGGGCCGACGAGGGCGTGGAGCCCCGCCATTTCGTCCGGATGGAACGCATCTACGGCAGCTTCTCGCGCGACTTCCCGGTGCCGGTCTCGCTCGACGCGGGGCTGATCAAGGCGACGCTCCGGGCGGGGGTGCTGCGCGTCGTGGCCCCGAAGGCGCACCGCGGTCAACCGATTCCGGTCGAGCCGAGGAAGGCACGTTGAAGCCGCGGGACGGCGTCGGCGTCGGCGTCTTTCGCATTGGAGTGATTGCCGAGCGCTACGGGATCCACCCCCAGACCCTCCGGATGTACGAGCGGGAGGGGCTGTTGCGCCCGGCCCGGACCGAGGGAAACACGCGCCTCTACGACAACGACACGATCGAGCGCCTCGAGATCATCCTCACGCTGACGCGGCACCTGGGAGTCAACCTGGCAGGCGTCGACGTCATCCTCCACATGAAACAGCGGATGGAGAAGATGCAGGGGGAGGTCCAAAAGATGCTCCTGGCGATGCGGGAGGAGGCCGAAACCCGGCGTTCGGGTGCGGACCGGACTCTCGCCCTGGTGCGCATTCCGGGCCACCGCTACGCCGACGCCCGGTCGGACAAGCGGTAGACGGTAGGCGGCAGACGGCAGGAGGCTCATCCCTTCGCGTCCTATTTCCCGCATCGTGCCTCCCGCTATAGAATCCCCGCTTTCGAATAGACCGTTTGGAGGGACTGTGAAAAAGCTTCTGTTCGCTCTCGCCGGCATCGTCCTCGCCGCGTCCGCGCTGGCGGAGTTCACGAAATACAAGGACTGGGACAAGAGTCCCGAGGCCTACTTCCTGACCCCGGCCGAGCGCGCCGAATGGAAAAACGTCGCGTCGGACGAGGACGCCGAGAAGTTCGTCCTGCTCTACTACGCCCGGCGCGGCGGGGAGCCCTTCAAGCAGGAGATCTCCCGCCGGATTGCCGCCGCCGACCAGCAGTTCAAGATGCAGCGCTACAAGCGGGGCGCCGACTCCGTGCGCGGCCACCTGCTCGTGGTCTTCGGGACGCCGTCGCGCGTCTCGCAGTCCCGCGCGCAGGAAGAGGCCGTCGACCTCCCCGGAGGCGTGACGGCGCCCGGGATCGACACGCGCCCGGGAGCCGGCGCGGACGCCGCGATCTCCTACACGTGGACCTACGCTGCGGACAAGTTTCCGTCGGGCTCGGGGATCTCGGAGTTGAAGGCCGACATCACCGTGGATCCCGCTCAGGGCCGGGACACTCTCCGCAACACGCGGGAAGTCGAGAAGGCCATGGCCACCGTGGCCGAGAAGTCGATCGTCAATCCCAACGCGACGCTGACGGTGGCGGGCGCGGGTGCCGCCGCCGGAGCCGGAAAGGTTGGGCCGGCGGTGCCGGCCGCCGCTACGGGCGCCGGCGCGGCAGCGGTTGCCCCGGCCCCGGTCTCGGCGCCGACAATGCCTCTTCCCGCGGCCGTGAAGTCGGCGCTCGAGGGCGTTGCCGGCAAGACCACGGGCGAAGCCGGGTTCTGGTCGGGAGCGTTCCGGTCGGCGGCTGGGGATTCCTTCCTCGCCCTCCAGTTCTACCTCGCGGCCAATAAGCCCGCCTTTGCCACGCCCGCGCCCCTGAAGTTCGGCGGCATCGTCACCGACGAGGCAGGAAAGGAAGTGGATTCCTTCTGGGAAGACGCGGTCTTTTCGGAAGTCGCGGAGGGCACGCGCAAGGACCGGGTTTTCGATCGCTCCGTAACTTTGCAGGCGGGCAGCTACAAGGGCGTGTTCGGCCTTTTCCCGGCGGAGGGACAGCCGCCGGTGGCGTCTGCTTCCGTCAACTTCAAGCTCGACCCGAGGTCGACGGATTTCGGAGTCTCGCCGCTGATTCTTTCGAATGGCCTCGTGCTGCTGACCAAGAGGCCCGGGCCTGCTGATCCGTTCGTCTTTGGCGTGGAGAAGCCGATCAAGGTCGAGCCCAAGGGCGACCGCACCTTCTCGAAGACGGACAGCCTCTGGTACTTTTACGGAGTCGAGAACCCGGGAGCGCCGGTCCCTGCCGCCGACGCGGCTGCGGCCCCGGCCCCGGCTCCGGCGGCAGCGCCGGCCGCCGGAGCGGCGCCGGCCCCGGCCGCCGATGCCCCGAAGCCGCGCATCATGACGCGGATCAACGTGCAGCGGAACGGGCAGGATGCCTTTGCGCCGTTCACCGGCCCCGCGGAACTCGTCCAGACCTCGCCGGGGTTCTTCAGCACGGGAAGCGAGATCCCTCTGGCTTCCTTCGAGCCGGGTTACTACGCGTTCATGATCACGGTGCGGGACTTGAATGCGGCCCGCGGTTCGACGGCCAACAAGGGCATCGAGCGCAAAGAGGATTTCATCGTGCTCATGCCCGACGGGACTCTTCCGCCCAAGGCCAAACCCGCCGCGCCGGCTCCGAAGCCGAAGAAGCCGTAGATCGCCTGTCATCCCGAGCGCAGCGAGGGATCCCGGACTATCGAGTACGGGATCCCTCGGGCCTGCCGCCCTCGGGATGACGGGCTACGCGCGCTTGCGCGCTCCGCCCGTCATTCCACCCTCACGTTCGCCCGTGCGGTGCCCATCTTGCCGCTCGCGCTGTCGCGCACGTTGACGACGATCCGGTAGTTGCCCTTCTTCGTCTGGAGCTGCGCGGAGTAGCGCAGGAGCGCGTCCGCCTTCGGCTTGCCTGCCGGGATCTGGAAAGTCGTCTCCTGTCGGTTGAGATCGCTCATCCCGCCCTTGTCGTCCATCGAGCCGATGTAGAACTCGACGCGGGCGATCTCCTTGTCGCCATCCGGCACGAAGGTCAGCGCCTCCGCGGGCACGGACACGGTGATCGGGAGGATGTAGTACTTCTTGTCCTGCGTCGCGGGCGCCGTCTGGATCGTGGCCGGGATCGCGTTGTACGAGAGGTTCGTTTCCATCGTCGCCCGGGCGCGGTTGGCGACCTTCTGGCTCTCCGAAAGCGGTTCGAAGCCTTTCCGGGCGCGCACTGTCACGCCGGGACGGTTCACGGTCACCTTGACGTCCTGGTAGCCCGTGAGCCCGAGTTTCGAGAGCGTGACGCCGAGCGTGTAGTAGGTCGAGACCTGCTGGTAGATGCGCGTGAGGCCCTTCTGGAAGTCGTTCGTGTTCAGAAGCGCGATCCCGCCGGTCTCGGTGGCCATCTGCTGCATGCCGTTCTGCCGGTCCTGTTGCGCCTGGAAGCGCAGGTTCGGCCGTTGCTCGATCGCGAGGACGTTGGTCGCGGGGGAGCCCTCGGAGGCGGGCGTGCCGTCGGCGGTCAAACCCGTCGCGTCGACCGTGTAGAAGGTGATCTGGTCCGCGTTGGCGCGCCGGATCATCGCGGTTAGCCGGGTCGAGATGTCGCGGACATTCACGTTGTCCAGCGTGGGCCGGTTTCCGGCCGCGTACTGCGCCATGACGAAGCCCGGCTGGTACTCGAAGCCCCCCGAGAGAAAGAGAAAGGCCTTCTTGCCGTTGAGCGGAGTCAGCGTGACCAGCTCCGACTGGATGCTGCCGATCATCGTTTCGATCTCGGCGCCGACTTCCTGGGCATACTGCCGCGCGATCTGCATCCGGGAGTTCGTGTTGCGGCGCCCCTGGCCCATCCCGTCGATCATCGCGAGCGTCTGGGTCTGACTCTGCAGGCGCGACATGCCCACACCCTGGGTCTCGATCTGCGAGAGGGAGGCCATCGCGGCTTCCTTGCTCGTGGTCCAATCGACGAGGACCGTCGGCGAGCGGTTGAAGACGACCACGCGCATCGCGTCGTTCGGCCCCAGGCGGGTCGCGAGGTCGCGGATCGCGTTCAGGCTGCGGTTGCGCAGGCCGGGGGGCAGGTAGCCGAGGTCCACGTAGACCACGAAGTTGCGCGGGACGTAGGCCTCCTCGCCCTTCTTGTACGCGGCCAGCGTCTGCTCCGGGGTCGCGGTCGCCAGGTCCGGCGCATGCAGCGTCCCGTCGTTCACCAGCGAGAAGTAGTCGATTGGAACGACGTTCTTGCCGATCTTGAGCGTGAAGTCCTCGCGCTTCAAGTCCGTAACGGGGTTGCCCTTGGCGTCGCTCACGTCCACGTCCAGGTTTAGGACGCGCACTTCGACGCTCTCGGAGAAGGTCGGCAGCGGCTCGGTCCGCTGCTGGGAGAGCGCCCCGGTGGCGCAGAGGGCCAGGGCCGTGGCCGTTCGCAGCAATCGCATGGTATCGGTCCTTTCTCGAGGTCCCGGGTCGATGCCCGGGAACCGTCACAGAGAACGCGGCCGGGGGCGCCCGGATTCCGCCGTGTCCTGATTTTAGGAAAAACGTGAGGGGGGGCGGTTCCGTCCGGTTATTCTCGGCCGACGGCGACCGCTTCCAGGCCGAGGTACTCGAAGAGCATGTTGACCTCGCCCGCCAGCTCGTCGGACTCCAGGTTGTCTTCCCCGTCCACGGGCAGGCTCCCGATCGCGCAGGCGGGCACGGCCGACCGGGCCTTGCGGACCACGGCGGCCGAGGCGCTCGGGTCCGTGCCGTCGTCCGACAGGACGGTCTCGAAATCCCGGGGAAGGCCCCAGATCTCGGCTCGCGAGCGGCCGACCGCCGGCCGGTAGGTCTCGAGCACGGCGCCCCGGAAGGGCCCGGCGGGCAGGTTCATCTCGCGGACGATCTCGAAGAGGTCGGCGTAGCCGATGCAGTGGAGCAGTCCAAGCGTGTAGCCCCGCTCCCGGCTGATGCCATAGCGCTCGGCGTAGCGCCCCGCCGCGACCGCCGCGGCCAGGCTCGCCCGCCGCACCGCACGCGCGGCCGGGTCGTTGCCGGGCAGCGCGGGGAAGTCCGGCGAGGAGAGCCGGTCGATCAGGACCGTAGCGGCGCGGGGGCCGATGCGGTCGAGAGCGTCCGGAACGGTGCCCACCGAGTTCTCCCGATCCACCGAAAGCGAGTTGGCGAGGATCAGCAGGTCGAGCGTGAGGTACTGGTCGAGCGCCGCGATTGGGACGATGGCCGCGGGGTCGAGGGGCGGCTTGCGCTTGAGCAGCTCCAGCAGCAACGCGGCCGTGTCGTGGTGGACGGGGCGCATCAGGTAGTTGCGGATGAGGCGCTCCCGCATCCGGCGCGCGAACTCGCGGAACCGTGCCGCGTGGCCGCAGGCCTCGAGCGGGTCGATCGTCGTCCCCATGCGCTCGGTCGCCTCCCAGAAGTGCTCCTCGATCCCGTCGGGCAGGAACGGAAGCACCCACGCGTCCGCCGCCTCCCACGTCTCGCGGCGCTCCTTGCGCGAGAGGCGGTGAGTGTCGTCGAGCTGCTTGACGCCCTGGAAGGCGAGGGCCTGTCCGCGCAGGGTCAACCCGATCCGCAGAATCGGCTGCACGCGATAGGTGGGGTCGTACTCGAAGTTGGCCTCGCGCCACTCGAAGATCTCGAAGAGCAGCTTGCGGGCCAGCTCCTCGACGCGCAGCGAGAGGCCGTCGAGGGTGTCGTGGTTCATCTCGAGGATCAGGCGCGTCAGGTTTTCCTGCGTCGTCATGTTCCGCGCGAGCAGCTCGTAGAGCGTGGCTGCGGGAAGCGCGCCGCTGCGAAGCAGGTGGACTCCGAGGCGGTGGCGGGGCAGGGACCCCGACACGTAGACGATCTCGCCTTCCTTCCAGTCGAGCGTTCTCCGGTCGTGGCCGCGCGTCACCGTCAGGCGCCCGGACCGGCGATTGAGCTCCATCCACTGAAGAAGGTCGGCGAGCCCAAAGACCTCGAGCCTTCCCCGGAAATGATCGGTCATTGGCGAGTCCGCTCAGTTTAGCATCCGCCCCCCGGGGTCCGGCCTCCCGTGACAGAATCCCGCGCGTGAGCGACGGGAATCGCAGGCAAGGCCGGCCCAATCTTCCCGGGCAGACGAGCTCGGGCATCCCGATTCGCGCCTCCTACGGCTCGCCGGAGTCCGGGCAGTTCCCCTATACGAGGGGCATTTCCGCCGACGGGTACCGCGGGCGGTACTGGACGATGCGCCAGTACGCCGGCTACGGCTCGGCGCGCGAGTCGAACCGGCGCTACCGGTATCTCCTGGAACAGGGCCAGACGGGCCTTTCGGTGGCCTTCGACCTGCCCACCCAGATGGGCTACGACTCCGACGATTCCGTTGCCCGCGGCGAGGTCGGCAAGGTGGGCGTCGCGATCGCGACGATCGACGACATGCGGGTGCTGACCGAGGGGCTGCCGCTCGACCGCGTCTCCATCTCGATGACGATCAATGCCACGGCGTCGATTCTGCTCGCCCTCTACCTCGCGACGGCCCGAGAGCGCGGCATCCCCTGGGACTCCCTGGCCGGCACCGTGCAGAACGACCTGCTCAAGGAGTACATCGCCCGGGGGACCTACATCTTCCCGCCGCGGGAGTCCCTGAAGATCACGACGGACCTCTTCGCCTTTTGCGGCAAGGAGGTGCCCCGCTGGAACACGATCTCGATCTCGGGGTACCACATCCGGGAGGCCGGGTCGACGGCCGTCCAGGAGGTCGCGTTCACGCTGGCGAATGCGATCGCCTACGTCGAGGCGGCCCTCGCGCGCGGGCTCGCCATCGACGACTTCGCGCCGCGGCTGTCCTTTTTCTTCAACGCGCACTCGAATTTCTTCGAAGAGGTGGCCAAGTTCCGCGCGGCGCGGGCGCTGTGGGCCGAGATCGCGCGCGACCGCTTCGGCGCGAAGGATCCCAAGTCGCTCAAGCTGCGGTTTCACACGCAGACGGCGGGATCCACGCTCACGGCCCAGCAGCCCGAAGTCAACGTCGTGCGCGTCGCGCTCCAGGCGCTGTCCGCGGTGCTCGGCGGCACCCAGTCCCTCCACACGAACTCGAAGGACGAGGCCCTGGCCCTGCCGACGGAGGACTCCGCGCGCCTGGCGCTGCGCACCCAGCAGGTGATCGCGAGCGAATCCGGCGTGGCCGACGTCGTGGACCCTCTCGGGGGTTCCTTCCTCGTCGAGGCCTGGACCGAGGAGATCCGGGACCGCGCCCGTGCGCTGATCGACAAGGTGGACGCGCTCGGAGGATCGGTCGCCGCGATCGAGCAGGGCTTCTTCCAGCGGGAGATCGAGGATGCCGCCTACACCGCGCAGCGCGAGATCGAGGAAGGCAAGCGCCAGGTCGTGGGCGTGAACGTCCAGCGCGAGGACGGGGAGGCCGGGCTGCCCATCCTCACGGTCGATCCGAAGATCGAAGAAGATCAGATCGGGCGCTTGCGCGCGTTTCGCGCCTCTCGTGACGCGAGCCGGACCGGCCCGGCTCTCGAAAACGTGCGCCGCGACGCGCGCGAGGACCGCAATCTCATGCCGTCGCTCGTCGAGGCGGTCGCGAGCGGCTCGACGCTCGGCGAGATCGTGTCGGCCCTCAAGCAAATCTACGGTGAATACCGGCCCGGCAACTGACCCGTTTCGGGGCTGAAGAGGGGCTTAAGTTTCACAATTTGAATCGGTTGCAGGTGTGGAAAAAGGTCTGCCGCCTGTTTCGCGACCCCCGGCCCTCTGCACACTCGCTTGGGCATTATGCGTAAACTATTGATGGCAAGACTCTTGCTCGATAGCACAGAGGACGGTGCATTTCGCTTGCAGACCGCCCGTCTTCACGTTTTTTGGGCTCTTTCCGCAGGGTTATTGACAGGGTTTTCCGCCGTTCCTACGGAAAACTGATTTCCGCTAGGCGGGCGCGAACTTTCGGCCGACTACACACCGGTTTTCGGGCACAGGCCTTCGACCGGGCACTCGTCGCAGCGGGGCTTCCGGGCGGCACAAACGCCGCGCCCGAGGCTGATCAGGAGGTGGGCTCCCATCGTGCGCCTGCCCTTGGGTACGAGGGTGTTCAAGTCCGTCTCGACTTTGACCGGGTCCGTCTCCCGGGTGAAGCCGAGGCGCCGCGAAAGGCGCCCGACGTGCGTGTCCACCACGAAGCCTTCGTCCTTGCCGAAGGCGTTTCCGAGGACGACGTTGGCCGTCTTGCGCCCGACGCCGGGCAGCGCGACGAGCGTTTCCATCTCATCCGGGACTTTTCCCCCGTGCTCGGCCGCGATCGCGGCGCCGGCCGCTCGGATGCTCTTCGCCTTGGCGTTGAAAAAGCCGGTCGAGCGGATTTCGCGCTCGAGCTCGCCCGCGGGCGAGCGCGCGTAGTCGGCGGCCGTCCTGTACGTTGCGAAGAGATGCGGCGTGACCATGTTGACCCGCGCATCCGTGCACTGCGCCGAGAGGATCGTGGCGACGAGTAGCTCGAGCGGGCTGCGATGATCGAGTGCGCATTTCGCATCGGGGTAAACCGCTTTCAGCCGCCGGAAGACCGCGGACGCCCGGCGCCTCTTCCGCTCGAAGGTCTCTTTGGGCTTTCTGGCCATCGGGCGGCATTCTAGACTCGTCGTCCATGCGCCGTCTTCGAGTTGCCCTCGCGCTTCTCCTCGCGGCGGCGCCTCTGCCGGCCGTCACGCTGACCATCCTCCACACATCTGACCTTCATGGCAGGGTCCACCCGCAAGACGCGCTGGCGGACAAGGACTTGGGGGAGGGGCTCGCGCGGGTCGCGGCTGCAGTCAAGGCGGTTCGCGCGGAGGGCAACCCGACGCTCCTGCTCGACTCCGGCGACACGATCCAGGGCTCTCCGACGCAGGCGCTCGTGTTCGCGGGCCGGGTCGGCGACGGAAGCGACCCGATCCTGCGCGCCATGAACCTCGTTGGCTACGATGCCATGGCGCTCGGCAACCACGAGTTCGATTTCGGTCTCCCGCGGCTCGAGAAATCGCGCGGGCAGGCGCGGTTCGCCTGGCTCTCGGCGAACACCGTTCGTCCGGACGGCCAGCCGGCCTTCCCGCCGTACGTGGTCCGGGAAGTGGCCGGGGTGCGAGTGGGAATCCTCGGGCTCGTCACGCCCCATGTCGCCAACTGGGAGAGCCCCGCCCTGCTCGAGGGCCTGCAGTTTGGCGATACCGTGGCCGCTGCGCGCCGGTACGTTCCCGTTCTTCGCGGTAAGGAACGTTGCGATCTCGTCATCGTCCTCACGCACCAGGGCTTCGAACGCGACCCGGCGAACGGGGAGCAGCGCGGCGACCACGGCGAGAACCAGGCGTACGCGATCGCAATCGAAGTGCCGGGAATCGACTTCGTGCTCGCGGGCCACACGCATGCGGTGATCGCGCCGCGGCGCCTCGGAACGACCTGGGTCTCTGAGCCGGGCCGCTGGGGAAACACGTTGACGCGCTTCGACCTGACGCTCGAGAGGGCAGCCGGGCGCTGGACGGTGACCGCCGTGCGCGGGCGCAACCTGCACATGAAGAGTGTCGCCCCGGATCCCGAGATCGTCTCTGCCGTCGAGGCCGAGCACCAGGCGACGATGCGCGTCCTCGCGGAGCAGGTCGCTGTGCTCGAGACTTCCGTCTCGGCGCGGGGGGCGCGGTGGCGGGATACGGGCCTGCTCGACTGGCTGCACGCCGTGCAGCTCCGAGAGGGGAAGGCGCAGATCTCGTTCTGCTCGTTGCTGCCGGCCGAGCTGCCGGACTGGCCGGCGGGTCCCCTGACCGAACGGCAGATCTGGGCGTTCTACCCCTACGAGAACAGCCTCGTCACGGTTCAGGCCTCGGGCAGGCAGGTCCGTGCGGCCCTCGAGCGCGCTGCGGGCTGCGTTGCCCGCCCCGGGGAGCTCGGCCGCAACTGCGACACGCTCGAGGGCGCCGAGTACGCGATCGATCCATCACGGCCCGAGGGACAGCGGGTCGTCTTCCTTCGGCGCGACGGCCGGGATGTCGCCGACGCGGACGTCTTCGCCGTCGCGATCAACTCGTACCGCGCCTCCGGCGGAGGCGGCTATCCGATGTGGAAGGCTGCCAGGCGCGTTGCCGAGACCGGCAACATCCGCGACCTGCTCGTCGCCGACGCGCGCGCGAAGAAGCGCCTGCGCCTCGAAGCCGACGAGAATTGGAAGGTGGTGGCGAGGCCATGACCGGACCTAGCGCCCGCGCAGATCCTTTTGGATCTCCCGGCTCGCGTTGGCGCCGGGGGCGCCGGTAACGCCGCCGCCCGGGTGGGTCCCGGATCCGCAGAGATAGAGGCCTCGGATGGGAGTCCGGTACTGGGCCCAGCCGAGCAGGGGGCGCATCGTGAAGAGCTGGTCGAGGGCGGGCTCGCCATGGAACACGTGGCCGCCGGTCAGGCCGTACGTCTCTTCGAGGTCGACCGGGGTCAGGACCTGCCGGTGGGCGACCAGGCCCTTCAGGTTCGGCGCGTAGGCGGCGATCGCGTCCACGACGGCGTCGCCGAGGGCCTCGCGCTTCGCGTTCCAGTCGCCCTTCAACTTGTAGGGCGCAAACTGCGCGACGACCGACATCACGTGCTTGCCGCTCGGCGCGAGCGACGGGTCGGTGACGGTCGGGATCGTGACGTCGCAGTACGGGTGCGGCGAGAAGTCGCCGTACTTGGCCGCGTCGTGGGCGCGCTCGAGGTAGTCGATGTCGGGTCCGATGTGGATCCGACCCGAGAGCGTCCCGGAGGCGTTGCCGCCCGCGGACCTCAGGGCCGAAAACTCGGGCAGGCCCGAAAGCGCGAGGTGGACCTTTGCGATGGATCCCGACGCCCGGTAGTTCCGGATCTTGTGGAGGAAATCGGGGTCGAGGTCGACCGGATCGACGAGGCCAAGGAGCGTGCGCTTCGGGTCCGCGTTCGACACCACCGCGCGCGCCGGAACGTCCTCGCCCGTCGAGAGGACGACGCCGGTGGCCGCGCCGTCCTTCGTGACGACGCGAGCGACGGTCGAGCCCGTGCGGACTTCGGCGCCCAAACCGCGTGCGGCGGCCGCGAGGGCCTGGGTCAGGGCGCCCATCCCGCCGCGGACGAAGGTGGCGGGGCCGGCGGCGTTCGAGTCCGAGGCCGCCTGGAGAATCAGGCCGAGGCTCGTGCCCGCCGACCACGGACCGGCGGAAGTTCCGTAAATGCCGCGGGCGGCGACGATCGAGCGCAGGAGCTCCGTCTCGAAGAACTCCGCCACGAGGTCCGCGATCGCCATGGGCCCCCAGCGCAGGAGCCGGAAGGCGTCGCGGCGCGGCAGTCCGCGGAACTTGCGGCCGACGCCGAGCAGCTGCCAGAGCTCCGAGAGCGAGGGATCGTCGATCGAGGGGGGCGTCATCGTCAGGAGCGGCTCCAGAACCTTGCCGATGCGGCCGAGGGTGTCTTGGAAGGAGAGGTAGCCCTTCGCGTCGTGCGCGGAGACCCTTTCGAGCTCGCGGGCGGTGCGCGCGGCGTCGCTGTAGAGGGTGATGCTGCGGCCGTCCGGGGCCGGCGCGAAGACGCGGACTTCGGTCTGGATGAACGACAGGCCGTGCTTTTCGAGCCCGAGGTCCCGCGCGATCGAAGGCAGGAACGGCCCAGTCGCGTGGAGGACCGACGAGGCCTTGAACCCGGGCGCGAACTCTTCGGTCACGGCGATGCCACCGACGACATTGCGCTTCTCGAGGACGACGGGCCTCAGGCCCGCCTTCGCGAGGTAGCAGGCCGCGACGAGGCCGTTCGGCCCGCCGCCGATGATGACGACGTCTCTCTTCTCTGCCACGCTAAACCTTCCCGCGCTTCCAGTCTTCGAGGAGCTTCTCGGCCGCGTTCTTTCCGTTGGCGCCCATGATGCCGCCGCCCGGGTGGGTGGCCGAGCCGCACATGTAGAGGTTCTTGATCGGCGTGCGGTACTGCGCCCAGCCCGGCGCGGGCCGTAGGAAGAAAAGCTGCTCGAGCGAGAGCTCGCCCTGGAAAATGTTGCCCTCCGACAGGCCCCATTCCCGCTCGAGATCGAGCGGCGTAACGATCTGGCGGTGTTTGATGATGCTCTTGATGTTCGGCGCGTGCTCGGCGATCGTGTCGATCACCGTGTCGCCGAAGTTTTCCTTTTCCTTGTCCCAGTCGGTGTCCTTCAACTTGTAGGGCGCGTACTGGACGAAACAGGACATCACATGCTTGCCCGGAGGGGCGAGCGAGGGGTCCGTCAGCGTCGGGATGACCATGTCGATGTACGGCCGGCGCGAGAAGCGGCCGTACTTGGCGTCGTCGTACGCGCGCTCCATGTACTCGACCGAGGGCGAGATGGACATGGCGCCGCGCAGGTGCGCCCCAGGGCCCGGGATCGACTTGAAGTCCGGCAGCGCGTCGAGGGCGAGGTTGACCTTGCCCGAGGAGCCGCGGAACTTGTACCGCTGGATGTCTTCGACGAAGTCGCCCGGAAGCTCGCTCTCGCCGATCATCTTCATGAAGGTCAGGCGCGGGTCGACGCTGGAGGACATGACCGTCGCGTCGATCTCGTCGCCGTTCTCGAGGACGACGCCCTTCGCCTTGCCGTTGACGAGCTTGATCTTCGCGATGGGGGTCTTCGTGCGGATCTCGACCCCGGCCTCGCGGGCCGCGTCGGCGATGGCGTCTGAGATCGCGCCCGTTCCGCCGCGGGCGAAGCCCCAGGAGCGGAAGGCCCCGTCGATCTCGCCCATGTAATGGTGGAGCAGGACGTAGGCCGTGCCGGGGGAGCGCACGCCGAGGAAGGTGCCGATGATGCCCGAGGCGGACATGGTGGCCTTGAGGACGTCGGTCTCGAACCACTGGTCGAGGAAGTCGACGGCCGACATCGTCATGAGCTGGACCTGGTTGTACTTGTCCTCGCCCGAAAGCTGCTGGAAGCGCTTGCCGAGGAACAGGAGGTCCTGCAGGCCCTTCAGGGTCAGCTTCGTCGGGTCCGGCGGCGTCATGCTGAGGATCGGCTTGACGAAGCGGCCCATGTCGGCCATCGCCTTGCCGTACTCGTCGTAGGCGTCGGCGTCGAGCTTGGAGTGCCGGGCGATCTCGCGGCGCGTCTTGCCGTGGTCGTTGACGCGCCAGAGGTAGTCGCCGTTCAACATCGGCGTGAACGTGCCGTCGAGCGGCAGGATCTCGAGGCCGTGCCGCGGCAGGTCGAGGTCGCGAATGATCTCGGGCCGCAGGAGCGAGACCACATAGGAGCAGACGGAGAACTTGAAGCCGGGGAAGACTTCCTCCGTCACCGCCGCGCCGCCCACAACGTGGCGGCGCTCGAGAACGAGCACCTTCTTGCCAGCCTTCGCGAGGTAGGCCGCGTGGACGAGCCCGTTGTGCCCGCCGCCGATGACGATGACGTCGTACTTTGCGCTCATGCGTTCCTGCGCCCGCCTTCGATTGTGACCCGTGGTTTCTCGCTGCGGCCTTGCCGCGAGCGCGCGAGCATACTTATAATCGCGCGCTCCGACAAGCTCCCTTGTGACTCCGCGTTCCGGCGGAGGCGAGGGGGAGGATGCGAGGGTTTTCAGTGCCGATCGGGACCGCCGTACATGAGAGAACGTTTCCGCTCTGCGAGAGCCTGAACTACCGCGAGTGGTCCGGCTACTACGCCGTCAGCGCCTACGAGGCGCACCACGAGCACGAGTACAACGCCATCCGCAACGCCGCGGCGCTCATCGACATCTCTCCGCTCTTCAAGTACCGCGTCTCCGGCCAGGATGCGACGCGCCTCGTCGACCGGATCGTGACCCGGGACCTGAAGAAGGTGTCGGTCGGTTCGGTCATCTACACGCCGTGGTGCGACGAGCGCGGCAAGGTCATCGACGACGGCACGGTCTCGCGCCTGGCGGAGAACACCTACCGCTGGACGGCCGCCGACCCGAGCCTGCGCTGGTTCCACCAGAACGCGGCGGGGCTCGACGTCAAGATCGAGGACATCTCGGATGACGTTGCCGCGCTGGCCTTGCAGGGCCCCACGTCCGGGCGCCTGCTCAAGGCGATCGCCGAAGCCGACATCGAGAACCTGAAGTACTTCAAGGTCACGCCGGCCAAGATCGCCGGAGTCCCGGTCGACATCTCGCGCACCGGCTACACCGGCGACCTCGGCTACGAGATCTGGATCCCCTGGAAGGACGCCGTTCGCGTGTGGGACGAGCTCATGACGAAGGGCAAGGCCTTCGACGTGCACGCCGCGGGCATGCTCGCGCTCGACGTCTCGCGGATCGAGGCGGGGCTGCTCCTGATCGACGTGGACTTCCACGGCTCGAAGAAAGCGCTCATCGGCTCGCAGAAGTACACGCCGCTCGAGATGGGCCTCGGCCGACTGGTCGCCCTCGACAAGGGGCGCTTCGTCGGTCAGGAGGCGCTGCGCCGCGAGGCGAAGGAGGGGCCGGCGCGCGAGATCGTGGGCCTCGAGCTCCACTGGAACGCGGTCGAGGCGATCTACGAGAAGCTGAACCTCGCGCCGCAGATCCCGGCGACGGCTTCGCGCGTCGCGGTCCCCGTGTACCGCGAGGGCGAGCAGGTCGGCAAGGCGACCTCGACGACGTGGTCGCCGACGCTGAAGAAGATGATCGCGCTCGCGACGGTCGCGCGGGGCGCCAACACCGTCGGGTCGAAGCTCGAGATGGAGGTCACGGTCGAAGCGGTGCGTCACCGGGTGCCCGCGAGCGTGGTCAAGATGCCGTTCTTTAACCCTCAAAGGAAGACCGCAACGCCGGTCCGATAGCGCCAGGGAGGCGCCCGAGGAGTTCAGAGAGTCTCGACAAGAAGATGCGAGCCGTACGCCACGGGAGATGATCCGAAAGAAAGAGGGAGGAGCCGATGCCGCCGTTCGACATGAGTCTGGTCCAGCGTGGCGCACGAAACCGGCGCACGCCCTACTACGAGGCCACGCAACGCTCGTCGCCCAAGGGCTTCACGGTCTATAACCACATGTACTTCCCGATCCGCTTCGACACGTTCGAGGCGGAGTTCGAGGCCCTCTTGAACGACGTGACGATCTGGGACGTCGCCGTCGAGCGCTGCGTCGAGGTCAGCGGGCCGGACGGGTTCAAGTTCGCGCAGCTCCTGACTCCCCGAAACCTCTCGAAGTGCGCGGTCGGGCAGGGCAAGTACGTCCTCATCTGCGACTCGGACGCCGGCGTGATCAACGACCCGGTGATGACCCGGATGGAGGAGAACACCTTCTGGTTCGCGCTCGCCTCCTCGGACGTGCTGCTCTTCGCGCGCGGGCTGAAGAACGCCTACCCGAAGCTCAACGTCACGATCCGGGAGCTCGACGTCGCTCCGCTCCAGATTCAGGGTCCCAAGTCCAAAAACCTCATGAAGGATCTGGTCGGGCCGGACATCCTCGACATGAAATACTACTGGTGGCGAAAGGCCGAGATCCGCGGGATCCCCGTCGTCATCACGCGGACCGGGTGGACGAGCGAGATCGGCTACGAAATCTACCTGCTCGACCCTTCGAAGGGATCCCAGATGTGGGATACGCTCCTAGAGGTCGGCAGGCCGTACAACATCAAGCCGACCGGCCCCTCCGACATCCGGCGCATCGAAGGCGGCATCCTGAACTGGGGCGCGGACATGACCTACGAGAACAACGCCCTCGAGCTCAATCTCGAGCGCCTCGTGGACTTTTCCCTTCCCGACGAGGCCTCGATCTCGATCGCGGCGTTGAAGCGGATCAAGAGCCAGGGCGTGCGGCGGCGCCTCGTGGGCGTCGAGATCGACGGCGATCCGTTCCCCGCGCTCAATGACGTGAAATGGCCGGCGTTCCGCCTGGAGGGAGGGGGCTCCATCGGCAAGGTGACCTCGGCCATCTACTCGCCGCGCCTGAAGAAGAACATCGGCTACTGCTGGGTCCCGGTCGACCTCGCCAAGAACGGCTCGAAGGTCCGCGTCGAGAGCGAGTGGGGACGGCGGACGGGAAGCGTCGCGCCGATGCCGTTCGTCGACCCCGACAAGCGGATTCCGGTTTCGTGAGGGACATCACCACGGCGCGGCGCATGGAGCGAGGCCGGAGAGCGGGCGACCTATGAGCCTTCTTGGGAAGGCGCTGGTCGTGATCGAGAAGGCGGTCAAGATACCGCTCTTCGACTGTCGCATGTGCGGGCAGTGCATCCTGCACTCGACCGGCCTCGTCTGCCCGATGCGCTGCCCGAAAAACTTGCGCAACGGTCCCTGCGGCGGCGTGCTCGTGAACGGCCACTGTGAGGTCTATCCGGACCGGCCCTGTGTCTGGGTCGAGGCTTGGGACAGGTCGCAGCGGCTGCCGCTCTGGCGCGACCACATGACCCGCCTGAATCCGCCTGTGGACTGGAGGCTTCAGGGAACGTCCTCGTGGGTGAACCTGGTGAGCGGACGTGACCGCCAGGTCCCAACCGGATGGCCGACGGCCGGGCAAGGCGCTCACGGTCTCGGAGTCGTGTCGAGCCTCCCGCCCGGCGAGAACCGTGACCCAGGTCTCGGGCCGTGAGCGGCCCGCCCGCGCCATCGCCGCCGCGCAGCCGCCTCGAGGCTCTTCTGCGGGCCGGGCACTTCGTCGTCACCGCCGAGATGCAGCCGTGCAATGGCGCCGACCCCGAGGAGGTTCGGCGGCACGCCATGGAGCTGCGCGGAAGGGTCGACGCGGCCAACTGCACCGACAACCCCGCCGCGCGGCCCCATCTCTCGCCGCTTGCCGCCGGCCATCTCGTCGCCGAGACCGGCCTCGAGTCGATCGTTCAGCTCACCTGCCGCGACCGAAACCGCCTCGCCTTGCAGGCGGACCTGCTCGGTGTCGCCGCCCTCGGGGTCCGCAACGTGCTGCTCTTGACCGGCGACGGCGTCTCCGCGGGCGATCACCCCGAGACGAGACCCCTCTTCGACCTCGACTCGCTCCATCTGCTGCGAGTCGCCCATGTGCTGCGCGACCAGGGGGTCTATCTGTCGGGCCAGGTCCTCTCCTCCAGGCCCTCGTTCTTCATTGGCGCGGTCGAGAATCCGTTCGCGCCCCCACACGACTTCCGCCCCCTTCGGCTGGCGAAAAAAGTCGAGGCGGGCGCCGAGTTCGTCCAGATGCAGATCTGCTTCAACCTGCCCCGTTTGCGAGAATTCATGGCCCGGGCGGTTGACCTCGGCCTCCTCGAGCGGGTCTTCATCCTCGTCTCGGTCTACGTGGCGCGCTCGACGCGGGCGCTGCGCTTCCTGCGCGACGTCGTGCCCGGGATCGATGTTCCCGACGCCGTGATGGCAAGATTCGAGAGGACGCCATCGGACCGGCAGAGCGAAGAGGGCTTTCGCCTCGCGCTCGAGACCGTCGCCGCTCTGCGGGAGATTCGGGGCGTCTCGGGAGTTCATCTGATCTCGATCAAAGGGCAGGACGCCATCATCCGTCTCGTCGAGGCGGCGGGCCTGCTTCCTCGTCCCGATCCTGACAACGGCGTGCCTGCGCCGGTGCAGAACGGCGAGGCCGGCCAGCTCCCGGCGGACCTGAAGGCGGGGCTTAAGACGACGTAGGGCGGTCCGGAGCAGCCTGGCTCCAGAGCGCGAGCTCCTCCTCGATCTTGCGGTCGACGCCGTCGATCGGCAGGGGGCGGCTCACCCAGTACCCCTGCATCTCGTCACACCCGTACTTCTGGAGGAACTGGAACTGTTCCCGCGTCTCGACGCCTTCGGCGATGACGCCGAGCTTGGAGCCGTGGGCCATTTCGACGATCGCTCGCACGATGCCGGCGTCGGCGGGGTTGGCGGCCAGGTCGGTCACGAAGGAACGGTCGATCTTCAGCGACGTGATCGGGAAGGTCTTGAGGTAGGTCATCGAGGAGTAGCCCGTCCCGAAGTCGTCGATCGCGATTCCCACGCCCATGCTGCGCAGCAGGTTCAGGTTGGCGACGACGATCTCCGCCCCTTCCATCGCGATCGACTCGGTGATCTCGACCTCGAGGTGACTTGGCTCGAGGCCCGCCTCCGAGAGCGCGCGCTCGACCGTATGGACGAGGCTGCGTTCCCGGAACTGCCGGGCCGAAAAGTTCACGGAGATGCGCAGGGCGAGGCCGGTCGCATGCCAGGCCTTCAACTGGCTGGTGGCCTTTCGCAGCACCCAGTCCCCGAGGGGCAGGATCAGGCCGGACTCTTCCGCCACCGGGATGAACGTCAAGGGCGGCAGGAAGCCTTTCTGCGGATGCTGCCAGCGCACGAGGGCTTCGAGGCCGACCATCCGGCCCGTGCTGATGCTGACGAGCGGCTGGTAGTGCAGCAGCAACTCGTCGCGGTCGAGCGCGAGCCGCAGGCCGCTCTGGAGCTCGAGCCGTTCGACGGCCATCGCGGTCAGCTCCGGCGTGCAGAGCTCGAAGCTGTTCCCGCCGAGGTCTTTGGCGCGGTACATCGCGGC
Organism: Thermoanaerobaculia bacterium; assembly: GCA_041483715.1. Taxonomy (GTDB): domain Bacteria; phylum Acidobacteriota; class Thermoanaerobaculia; order UBA5066; family Gp7-AA6; genus DAHUXD01. The sequence goes on along the minus strand of JBGPGG010000008.1, from coordinate 9,241 downwards.
GTCCGCGTTACGCAGCAGCGCTTCCGCGTCCTGCCAGTCGTCGGGGTACGTCGCGACGCCGACGCTCGCCGTGACCTGGAGCGTGCGCTCGTCGATCTCGACGGGGCGGCTCGTGAGCGTCAGCAGCTTCTGCGCGAAGCGGGACAGGTCCTCGCCCGGCCGCAGGTCCGGCACGAGGACGAGGAACTCGTCGGCGCCGATGCGGGCGATCGTGTCGACCTCCCGCACGCCGCGAGTCAGGCGCAGGGCGAGCGACTGCAGCAGCCGGTCACCGGCGTCGTGGCCCCAGTTGTCGTTGACGAACTTGAACGCGTCGAGGTCCAGGTGCACGACGGCGAGCTTGCGGTCGTACCGGCGCGACTGCGCGAGCTCCGTCTCGAGGCGCTCCATGAACCGGACGCGGTTGGGCAGGCGCGTCAGCGCGTCGACGAAGGCCCGCTCGGCGATCTGGGCCTCGGCGCGTTTGCGTTCCGTGACGTCCAAGAGCGAGCCGATGAGCGCGGCCCGGCCGTCGATCTCCGTCACGGACTCGTGGACCTCGACGTCGATGAGATCTCCGTCCTTCCGGATCGCCTTGAAGGTGTACGGACCCGCGACCCGGCCGGCCAGTCCGTCCCGGATCCGGCCGAGCACGGCCGGCCGGTCGCCCTCGACCACGAGCGTTGCGACCTCCGAACCGACGAGCTCCGGCGGCGAGTAACCGAGGATCTCCGCGAGCTTCGGGTTCGCGTACCAGTATCGTTCCTCCTGGATCAGGTAGGTGCCGAGCGGGAACTGCTCGACAAGGCGACGGAACTCCGGCTCGCCGGACGGCGCCCCGGCGGCGGGCTCGGCCGGCGCCACCCGCGCGAGGACCTCGTTGGCTCCGAGGCGGATGTCGAACTGCCTTCCCGCCTCGCGCGCGAGCTCCTCGAGCGACGCCAGTTGAGGCGGTTCGAGGTCGCGCGGGGCGACGTCCAGGACCGAGAGCGTTCCGATCGCCCCGGCCCGTGCCGTGAGGATGGGAACGCCCGCGAAGAAGCGGATGCCCCGGGGATCCTCCGTCCCGGCGGCGAATCTCTCGTCCCGCTGGAGATCCGGAAGCACGAAGGGGCCGCGAAGCCGGATGGTCTCCGAGCAGAGGGCGATGGCGCGCGGCGTCTCCGTCGGGCTCACGCCGCCCCGGGACTTGAACCAGTGGTGGCCCTCCTCCACGAGGCTCAGTGCCGCCGCCGGGGTCCCGCACGCCTGCGCCGCCTGGCGCGTGATCTCGTCGAACAATGCTTCCGCAAGGGCCGAGAGAGTCCCGGCGCGATCCGGGGCCGCAGGCCGCTTCCTACCGCTGTGGGTCGGCGAACTCATTGCAAACTGGGCTGTTGAGAGCCTACTTAGTGTAACAGGGGCGACCCGGTCGGGCCACGGAGGGACTAGCAGGCTGCTGAAAAAGGGTGTGAGGCAGCGTTAGGAGCGCCGTGGGGTCAGATGCAAGGAAGCGCGACGACGGCGATGCAGTGGCATCGGCGAGGAGCGATGACGCCGTAGATGGCCCCGCGCCGCCGTAACGACGCCCGCATCCATTTTTCAGCAGCCTGCTAGATTAGGCGTTGGCCGCGCGCCGCATTGGGACGACGTGCGCGGTCCGGCGCGAAGCCGCGACGGCGGCTGCGCGCAGGGAGGCGATCGGGTGTTCGAGCGCGGCGAGCAGGTGCTCGAGCTCACCTGCCTGCGTCACGGAGCCACGCAGCTGTGCCTCTTCCCGGCTGTGCACGAGGCGCCGCCGGAACTTGCACAGGTCGTTCCACCGGCCGAGGGCCGCTTCGAGCGCGGCCTCGCGGGCGGCGTGCGGGGCGTTGGCCGGCAGGCCGAGGGCGCCGAGGTCTTCGGCGAGGCAGCGGGCCTTGCCGGCCGCGAGGCGGTAGCGGCGCAGTGCGTCGTCGTCCCGTCCCTCGAGCGAGCGGGCGAGCGCGGCCTCCACGCGTTGGAGCGCGGCCTCCATCCGCTCGACGCTGCGGTCGGACCCCTTGCGCGCGAGGCGTTCGAGCCGGCGCCGCAGCCGTTGGACCTTCGGTCCCTCGGCGGCCCGCGCTGCCCGGCGCGCGCCGCGGGCGGCCTGCTTCTCCCAGCGCGCGGCGAGCGCGGTGACGGCGTCGGGCGAGAGGAAGCCCAGGCGGCCGATGCGCTCGAGCAGCCTCCGGTCCGCCTCGAGCTGCGTCTGGCGGGAGAGGGAGCGCGCGATCCGCTTGGCCTTGCGTGAGATCCAGCGGCGCCCGAGGGCTCGCGCCGTGATGCGGAGGTGTTGCAGCGCGTTGCGCAGATCGCGCAGCCCTTCGGGGTCTTCGCCCTTGGAGGCCTTGCGGGCTTCCTCGAGTTTCCGCACGCGGGCTTTCCAGATCGCAGCGCTTTCTTTCACGGGGCGTTATTATAGGGCGCGAGGACAGAGGAGCATCACTTCACGCGTTCTTCACGCGACCTTCACGCAGTCCCGCCGCAGCGGCGGGACACTGGCGCCTCCATGAAGACCCTGGCCGCGATCGACATCGGCACCAACAGCATCAAGCTCCTCGTCGCCAACGTCGAGGAGGACGGGACTCTCGACGTGGTGCTGCGCGAGAAGGAGATGGTGCGCCTCGGCAGCGAGACCCTGAGGACGGGCCTGCTCTCGCCGGAGGCCATCGAGGCCGGAGCGTCCACGGTCGAGCACCTCGTCAAGCTCGCCTCGGGCTCGGGCGCCGAAGTGGTGCGCGCCGTGGCCACCTGCGCGGTGCGGGAGGCGACGAACTCCGCCGACTTCGTCGCCGCCGTCCGCAAGCGCACGGGGATTCGCGTGGAAGTGATCTCGGGCGAAGAGGAGGCCCGGCTCATCAACCTCGCCGTGCGAAGCGAATTCCCCGCGACCAACGATCCCCTCTTCCTCGTCGACATCGGTGGCGGCTCCACAGAGTTCGTCGTCTCGAACGGTTCGCGCGTGCTCCTGACCGAAAGCCTGCCGCTCGGCGTGGTCCGGCTCACCGACCGGCATGCCAGGAGCGATCCCCCCTCGGACCGCGACATCCGGGGGATGAAGAAGGCGATTCGCGCCGTCGCCAAGCGCGCCGTCCAGGCGGTCCGAAAGAAGGGCTTCAAGACCTGCGTGGGCTCGTCCGGGACGATCCAGTCGCTCTCGCTGGTCCACGAGGCGGCCATCCTCCTACGGGAGCCGAACCCGACCGGCCACCGAACGCTGACCCGAGCGGCCCTCAACAAGGTCAACCGGCTGCTGCAGCGGACGAGCGAGAAGGACAAGCTCCGCGTCCCGGGTCTCGACCCGCGGCGCCGCGATATCGCGGTTCCCGGCGGGCTGCTGCTCGCCTGGATCCTCAAGCGCACGGGAGCCGACGCGATCGTCGTGGGCGAACGCGGCCTGCGCGAGGGGCTGCTTCTCGACTACGTCGCCCGGCACGGCGAGACCCGCGTTCCGGTCAACCGAGACATGCGCGCGCGCAGCGTCGACCGGCTGCTGCGCCGCGGCAACGCCGAGGTCCTGCACGCCGCCCACGTCGCGCGCCTGGCGCTCGAGATCTTCGACCAGACGCACGCCCTGCACCAGCTCACGGCGACCGAGCGGGAGTGGCTCCAATATGGGGCGCTGCTGCACGACATCGGCTGCTACATCGGGTACGCCAAGCACCAGCGCCACTCGTATTACCTGATCACGCACGGAGACCTGACGGGCTTCTCGGCGGACGAGATCGAGGTGCTCGCGTCGCTGGCGCGGTACCACAAGGGCGGCCGCCCGAAGGACTCGCACGAGAACTGGCGGCGTCTGAACCCGTACCTGCGGGCCGTGGTCGAGAAGCTCGCCGCGATCCTGCGGATCGCCGACGGCTTCGACCGGAGCCACCGCCAGATCGTGACGGCCGTGACCTGCCGCGTCAAGGCCAGGCGCATCGAGCTCGACGCGAGCGCGCGGGCCGACTGCGAGCCCGAGCTCGACGCGGCGCGCAAGAAGGCGAACCTGTTCGAGGGGGTGTTCGACCGAGGGGTCTCCTTCCGGGCGGTGCCCGCCGGCAGCGGCGAAGCGGCGCACCAGAAGGACCTCGAGATCCTGTCCGCCGAGGCATTGTGGAACTAGAGCCGAAAGCAGCAGGAGAGGGACCGTGAAAGAGCATTTTTCAGAGCAACTCGAAGACGTGCGGCGCCAGCTAATCCTGATGGGAGGGGAGGTCGAGCGCCAGATCCACCGCTCGATCGAGGCCCTGACCGAGATGGACGCGGAGAAGGCGCGCAACGTCATCGCCGCCGATGAGGAGATCGACCGGATGGAGATGGCGATCGAGGAGTCCGCGATCGCGCTGCTCGCCCTGCAGCAGCCGGTGGCCGTGGACCTGCGGCTGCTGATCGCCGCGCTCAAGATCAACAACGACCTCGAGCGCATCGGCGATCACGCGGTCAACATCGCGGAGGGGGCGGAGCGGCTGGCCGGGCAGCGGCCGTTCAAGCCGTTCATCGACATCCCCTACATGGCCGAGGTGGCCATGTCCATGCTGAAGCAGTCGCTCGACGCCTTCGTCAACCGCGACGCGGACCTGGCCAAGCGCGTCATCAAGAAGGACGACATCCTCGACGAGAAAAACGTCTCGATCATCCGCGAGCTGTTGACCTACATCGCCGAGTACCCCGCGCTGACGACCTACTGCATCGAGCTCATCTCCATCTCCAAGAACCTCGAGCGCGTCGGCGACCTCGCCACCAACATCTGCGAGGACACGATCTTCATGGCCGAAGCGCGCTGGGTGAAGCACCATGCGGCCGAGCTGCCTGAAATCAGCAAGCAGTAAGCAGTAAGCAAAGGCGACCAGTAGCGCTTACTGCCCCGCCCCTACAAGCGGTTTCCTCAGAGCGCCGGAACCGCCTTCAGTCCCCTCCGCGCGAGGCGGTCGAGCAGATCCTGCTGCGCGTCAGGCGGAGCATCGCCGGCGGCCGGGCGGCGGCGGACGTAGGTGCCGTCGCTCTGCAGGTCGCGGGCGCGGGTGTTGTCGCTGCGGAAGGGCGCAAGAACTTCCTGTCGGATCTTCTCCTTCGCCTTCTCGTCGAGGATCGGGACCATGAGCTCGACGCGTGCGAAGAAGTTGCGCGGCATCCAGTCGGCGCTCGAAATGTAGATCTCCTCCTCGTCGCCGACGCCAAAGGAGAAGGCGCGGCTGTGCTCGAGGAAACGGCCCACGACGCTCGAAACGCGGATTCCCTCGGAGACCCCGGGGACGCCGGGCCGCAGGCAGCAGATGCCGCGGAGGGCCAGCTCGATCGGGACGCCGGCCTGGGACGCGCGGTAGAGCGCGCGGATGACGGCGGGATCCACGAGCGCGTTCATCTTCGCCACGATGGCCGCGGGCCTTCCCTGACGGGCCTTCTCGGCTTCCCCGTCGATGAGGGCGACCACCTTGTCGTGGAGGAGCGAGGGCGCCACGGTCAGCTTCCGGTACTTCGTCTTCTTCGAGAACCCCGTCAGGAAGTTGAAGAGCTCCGAGGCGTCGTGGCCGAAGTCGGCCCGCGCAGTGAAGAGGCCGAGGTCGGTGTAGATGCGCGCGGTGCCCCGGTTGTAGTTGCCGGTGCCGATGTGCACGTAGCGCCGCATGGTGTTGCCCTCGCGGCGGACGACGAGCGCGATCTTGGCGTGGGTCTTCAGGCCCTCCACGCCGTAGGCCACGTGCACGCCGGCCCGCTCGAGTGAGCGCGCCCACTGGATGTTGTTCTCCTCGTCGAAGCGCGCCTTGAGCTCCACGAGGACCGCCACCTGCTTGCCGTTTTCGGCGGCCCGGGCGAGCGCAGCAACGATCGGCGAGTCCGTGCCGGTCCGGTAGAGGGTCATCTTGATGGCGAGGACGTCCCTGTCCGCCGCGGCCTCCTCGAGGAACCGGAGCACCGGGTCGAACGAGTCATAGGGCTGGTGCAGGAGGATGTCCCCCTTGCGGATCGTCTCGAAGAGGTCGGCCGGCGCATCGAAGATCGTCCGGGCGGAGGGCAGGTAGGGCACGTCCTTCAACTGCGGCAGGTCGAGCTTCAGCACCGAGATGAGGTCCGCCGCACCGAGGGGACCGTCGATCGCATAGACGTCTTCGGGTTCGAGCTCGAGCTCTCCGCGCAGGAGCTCGCGGACCGCCTCCGGGCAGCGCTCCTCGACCTCGAGGCGGATCGCGGCGCCGAAACGCCGCCGCCGCACGTTCTCGGCGACGCTGTCGAGCAGGTCCCCGGCTTCGTCCTCGCGGATCTCGATGTCGGCGTCGCGGGTGACGCGGAAGGCGGAGGCGCCGAGGATTTGCATCCCGGGGAAAAGGCGGTCGAGGTTGGCCTCGACCAGTTTTTCGAGCAGGACGAACTCGAGCGTCTTTCCCGGCGCGCCAGGGATCGGGACGAACCGCCCGAGAGACGGCGGCACCTTCACGCGCGCGAAGGCGGCGCGCTTTTCCTTCTTCTCGGACAGCTCCACGGCGAGCGAGAGCGAGAGGTTCGAGACGAACGGGAATGGATGCGCCGGATCGAACGCGAGGGGTGTCAGGACCGGGAACACCACGCTCTCGAAGTAGGACGAGAGCTCCTTGCGGCGCTCGGGCTCGACTTCTTCCCATGCGAGGATCCGCACGCCCGCGTCGGCAAGCTTCGGCTGCAGGTCTTCCTTCAAGGTCTGCATGGCCAGGCCCGCGTCCCGGTGTACGATTTCGCGAATCATGCGCAGCTGCTCCGTGGCCGAGAGGCCGTCGGCGCTGCGTTCGGTGACCGACGCTTCGAGCTGCTCGTGCAACCCGGAGACCCGGATCATGAAGAACTCGTCGAGGTTCGAGTGGAAGATCGCGAGAAATTTCAGCCGCTCGAGCAGCGGCCAGCTCGGGTCGAGCGCTTCTTCGAGCACCCTGCGGTTGAAGGCGAGCCACGAAATCTCGCGGTTGAAGTAGAGCGAATTGTCGTTGAGCCGGTCTTCCGGAGTTGGCGCCCCACCGATGAATTGAACTTCGCTCATTGCCGTCGAGTCCTCGAGAAGCCGGCAGGGTACCACCGCTGTGCGCACCGGATGTAAAGTCGCGGGGCGCGGTGGTGAGAGTCGCATGTCGAGATATGAGTGAAGCCACTTGTATGGATAAACCATTACTTGTCAGCGACTTCCAGCCGTAGCCCCACCCTTTGGCCCTCGCGATGCGGGAGGCGTTGGCAACGCCTCCGGTCAGCCGCGTTCGGCGAGCACCTGGCGGGCGAAAACGCCGGGTGACTCGGTGAAGAAGCCCCTGCCCCGTTCGGTGAGCTCCCGCGAGCGCGCGGCGATCGCGGCCTGAATGGCTTTGGCCAGCGCCGGAGCTTCCGGAATGGCCCCGGACTTTTCCCGTTCGGCGAGTGCCGCCTTGAGGACGATGAGGTCCGTGACCTTGCCGAGTTCCTCAGCCAGGGCTGCCAGCGCCTTCTCCCGGCGCTTCAACTCGGCGCTTCCCGAGGAGGCGAGCAGCTCGATCTGGTAGCGGAGCTCCTTGACGCGCTTTCGCCACTCGTGAAAATCGACGTTGCTTCCGGTCGTGGCGGCCCGAGCGAGCGTGCTCCGCACCCGGCGGCAGCTGCGGGCGAGTCCGCGCGCGAGGTCGTCCATCGAGAATGCCTGCGGGAGCGTGACCCGAAGCACGTCCGGCAGCGGCCGCAGGATGCGGTTCCCGGCGGCGAGCGCCTCCGCGGCACGTGACCCGTCGCGGGATTGCTCCTGCTCGAGCGCCCGTTCGAAAACCGGGCGGACCGCGTCGTCCGACACCACTGTCGAGAGCGTCGCGATCAGAATGTCCGCGTCGCGCAAGACCCCCGTGGCCTGGAAGGCGCTGCGGAGCTCGCCCACCAGACCGTGCGTCGCCGTTGGGCCGAGCGCTGGCCGCAGCAGAGACACGAGCGCGCGGGCGCGGCGGACCGCCTTGCGAAAGTCGTGCAGCGCTTCCCGGGGCTCGCTGGCGACGTGGCGGACGGTCCCGCGCGCCGTCGAGACGATGCCGCCGAAAGCGCGCAGGAGGGCCTCGCGCAGGGGGACGCCGCGCGGCGCGACGAGCCTGCGGCGCGCAGCCCGGCGCCGCGTTTTCTTCGCGGGCTCGGGTGAGACGGGCTCAGGGAGTCCGGCGTCCGTAGGGTCGCCCGGGATCGCCGCGGCCAGCAAATCGGACAGCGCGGCTTCCACGGCGGCGAGGGCGTCCGCGTCGCCCGCCCCGAGGACGGCCAACGCCTCGGATGTCTCCGCGGACTGCTCCTCTTCCGGCTCGACGAACTCCATCCAGATCACGGCCGGGATCGTATCGCCATTCGTGGCGCGACAGGGCGCGGCGGCCCAGCCGGCGTGAGGTTCTCCAGAAGGCGTTTCTTTACACGGATTTGACGTCACTTCGCGGGTGGCTTAACCCCGGAATCGGAAGCTCCCCGCACTGCGTCGTACGGCCCCTCCATCTGCCCCGAGCGATCGGGGCCCTTTTTTGAGGCGGTAGAATCCCGGCGGTCACGGCAGGAAAGGCAGAGATGTCCATGCGGAAAACGATCGGACTTGCATTACTCGGGACGGTGAGCTTGGGCTTCGGCTGCGCGTCGCTGACTCCGGAGGGCGCCAGCGTCCGGGTCTACCAGACGGAGTTAAAGACGTACGAGGCGCCCGCGCCCCCGCTTCCGAACGGCTGCAGGATGTTGAAATCCTGGGGGCCGATCACGGAGGAGACCCAGGCGCGCCACATCGCCGATCCCTATCGGGCCCAGCGCAACGAAGCCTCCGCCGCGGGCGGCAACGTCCTCTTCGTCAAGTCGTACCGCTTCATGGAAAAGAAGAGGACCGATTGCCCCATGTCGGACAACTCGCCGGACTGCGTCGACAACGCGCAGAACTGGTACAAGACGTCCTTCGATTCGTATTCGTGCGACGCGCCGGCGCTGCAGGCGCTCTCGGAGTTGAAGCCCGAGCCCGAGCCGGGAGCGTGGGGAGTCCTGTGGGCCGCGAAGAAGAAGGAGCCCGCTCCCGCCGCGCCTGCGGCCGCGGCCGCGGCTCCGGCCGTCCCTCCCGGCCAGCCCGCCGGTGTGGCCGCCGCCGCGCCCGCCGTCGCGACGGCCGCGCCGTCGGCAAGCGCCGCGCTCTTGAAGTCGAAGATCCTCGCGCTGATGCAGGAAGGCGTTGGCGCCGACGTGATCCTGTCCTACGTCCGCGCGAATCGCCTCGCCGCGCCGCTCACGGCCGAGGAAATCATCGACTGGAAGAAGTCCGGCATTTCCGACGCGCTGACCCGGG
>JBGPGG010000007.1:0-44960 GCA_041483715.1 Thermoanaerobaculia bacterium | reverse complement strand
CGTCATCTCGGGCGACAGCCCGGCGCAGGAAGAGCTCGGGAAAGTCGACAAGCAACAGGTTCGTGTCTATCTCTATCGGGGCAAGGACGGATGGGAGCGCAAGAACGAGGGCCTCGTCGGGGGCTTCTACTCGAACTCGCTCAACGCCTGGGACTACGACGGTGACGGCCGCAAGGACGTCCTGACCGGCAGCAACTATACGGGGGCGTTGACGCTGCTGTGGAAGAGCCAGGGCGATGGCACCTTCGCGCCGGTCTCCTTCGAGGCCATCGAGCCGTATGCCTTCCACTTCACGACCTCTCCCGGTACGTTCGGCAAGTCCCGCGTGCCGGCCTTTGCGGACGCGTACTTCTCTGCGGCCTACGTGCCCGACATGACCAAGGCCATCGGCATTTCCGTCTACTCCTTTCAGAACGGCGAGTGGGAGCGTCACCGACTCTGGCGCGAGAAAGAAGGCAAGGCTTCAGTCAGCGCCCTCGCGATGGGGGATCTGGACGGGGACGGTTTGGACGACGTGGTCTTCGCCGACGACGAGAAAGAGCGCCTGCGGATCCTCTTGCAGCAGCCGGACGGCTCGTTCTCGGAGCTCGAGGAGGCGGAAGAGCCGGCGATCGAGTCGCTCGGTCAGTGGCTGCGCCTGGCCGACCTCGACGGGGACGGCCGCCTCGACATCGTCCTGTCGCGGACGGTCAGCTCCGCGACGCCGAACAAAGCGGGCGGATGGAATGTCTACCTGAATCGAGCCAAGTGATTTGATTGAAGCTATTTAGGATCGATCTTATGACTGGAAAGCATAAAAGGAGCTTTTTTCCCTTGACACCGGCCTTGTCGGGGGCGATCATCCGATTCATAGCTCGGGGCCCCTTGGCCCCAACTGGAACAGCAATCAGGTTTTATGGGGTGTAATAAATCGAAGTGTGGGAGGTGATGGGATCGTTCGAGGGAAGGAATTCTCAATCGTGTGTTTTCGAACAGTTAACCGTAACGAGGAGATCTCTAATGAAGAAAGCTTTGATGACGTGTCTGGCGGTCACCGCGCTGTTCGCGATTGCGAGCTCCGCGACCGCCATCACGTGCACCCTTGATCAGCGGCCAGCCGCGACGCTGCTGGTCCCCTACTTCCAAGTCAGCATCGACCCCATTACGGGCGGCATCGTTTCGAGCGGCGGCCTGGCCCGCGACACGATCGTGACGATCGTCAACGCCTCCGCGGCGCCGATGATCGCGCACGTCAACGTGTACAACCGGTTCTCCGAGATCAAGCTCGACTTCAACGTCGCGCTCTCGGGCTTCGACGTTCAGGCGATGCGGATGGCCGACATCATCTCGGGCTCACTCCCGACCACGCTCAATAGCGACGGGGACGACGTGTGCCAGGGCGGCGCCAACATCGTCTATGTGTTAGGCGCGTCGCCGATAGCGAACCGTAACGGCTACCTGCGCGTGTCGCCGCTTTCTCCGGCGACCGTCCAGGACAACAGCAACGGCACGACGAACTATGGTTCAACCCCCTACTTCAGCATCGCGGAGGATCTCGCGACCGACTGCGACGGTGTCGTCGGGCCGCTGGCGTTCGGCTACGTCGCCATCGACCACGCCAACTACTGCAACCTGTCCGATCCGACAGACCCGGCCTACTACTTCAACGACGCGATCGGCATGGAGAACAACCTGTTTGGCGAGATCATCTTCACGTCGGGCAACGGCCTGCCCACCTACGGCATCTCGACCGTGAACCTCGAGGCGGACGCGTCGTTCTCGGACGCCAGGTTGGTCGAGCAGTGGGGTGGCCTCCCGGTGCGGACGTTCTACGCGCGCTACGTCGGCACCGACGTGCTTTGCACCAACTGCGGTTCCGGAGACCCGGACTCCGACCTGGATCTCAGCGCTCCGTGGGACGAGGGCTACGGCGACACGCGCGAGCCGCTCGGGCTGCGTTGGGCCGCCCGGTGGTTCGACCTGAGGGACCCGGTGGTTGGCGACGTCATTACCTCCAACTTCCAGGTTTGGCGTTCGTCGCCCACGACCGATACCGTCGACGGTATCTGTGTGGACAACGAGCCGCTCTCGACCCTGACGTTCTGGGACGAGGACGAGCGCACGGTGACGCAGGGCGTGTGCCCCTCGCCGTGCACGACCCCGCAGTTCAACTTCCCGTATGAGACGCAGCAGAAGAACATCCGCAAATTCGTGCATCCGCTCGGAATCGGAGTGGTTGCGGGATGGGTCGAGCTGGACTTCCTGAATCTCGGCTCCGGCGACGTTCTGGATCAGGCTTGGGCTGGGTACTCCTTCGAGGGCAATATCGCTCTCGAGTCGGTCCTGATTGGGGGTACGCAGCTCGATCCGTCGAGTTGCAACCCGCTGCTCGTGACGGGTATCCAGGTCATTACTCCGGTCATTGATCAGGCAGGAGGTCCTCTATCGAATATTCCGGGTCCCGGTACCGGCCGGTAACTTGTTCCTCGAAAGTGGGCGGGGCGAAGGGCCCCGCCCACTTTTTTTTCAACGGCGGCAAGCCTTCATGGTAGTCCTCGGCGGTCTGATCTCAGCTTCCCTCGGCGCTCCGGATCGATTCGGGGGAAGATGGAATCGGACCCTCGTATCGACTTGATCCGGAGCTCGCCTTCCCTCTACTGGAGGTCCCCGTGCTCATGAGTCGGCCCGTAACTCGTCTGTTCGCCCTCGCCTTCGTGCTCGCACTGGAACCGGCAGCCCTGGCCTCCGGCCAGACCCAGGACTGCGGCGTCCTCATCACGGCCGCACAGGTTGCCTTTCCCAACTTTTCCGGCACGCTTCCCAGCTCGGCCGACATGACGACCGCCGGCGGCTCGAGCTACCTCTACGTGCTGACCCAGTGGGGTGTGGCCCGGGCAAGCCTCGCCGATCCCCAGAACCCCGGCCCCTTCACCCAGTTCATCATCGGCGAGGAGGGGGGATCGGGTAACGGCGGGCTGATCCCGATCCTCTGTGACTGCCACCAGGGCGGAAACAACATGGACGTTGCCCAGGCGTCCGGCGGGACGGCGAGGGCCATTTCCGACTGGCAGCCCCTCAAGCAGGGGGGAGGAGAGTCGGGGCTTGCGGCGCAACTGGTCCAGGCGAGCGGCGCCGGGGGACTGAGCTTCGGCAACCAGATCGCGCTCGACGCGGCCGTGCCGCTCGGTGCGCGCATCGCCGCCGTGTATTTGCCGTCCTCGGGCAAGTACTTCGGATACTTCCCCACGTCCACCAGCGGCGTCGATAGGGTGGATCTCACGAACCCGACCGGCAGCCCGAGCGTCGCGCAAGCGCTCCAGCCCACCCTCGTCATCGGCTGGTCTTCGATCGACAACTCCACCGCTCCGCCCTCCACGAAGGGGGTGGTGCTTCGCGCGGCGCACGTCACGGCGAGCGGATACGACGAGTACGTTCTCGTCGGCGCGACCAAGGGTGACAAGAGGCTCCACGTCGCTGAGATCAACCCGACGACGGGAGCGCTGACCGAGGTCGCCAACACGAACACGCCGCTTGTCGGCTTTCCCATCCAGCTCGACGTCGGAGTGGTCAACGGCGAGATCTTCATCGTCTCCGCCGAGGGCGGGTCCGGGCTCCAGATCTACCAGTTCACCCCGCCCAATATGCTTCAGAAGGTCAGCTCCATGAGCGGCGTCTACTACCGCGCCGCCCTCCGCGGTCCGGCTCCGTTCCCGGCGTTGATTACGCATCGGTCGGTCTCGGGCAGCGAGTCCTACATCGACATCCACGACACGAAGTGGTTGACGCAGGGGGGAACGGCCCTGCGGGCCAAGTCCCTGCGCCACTTCGGCGCCCCGGGCACTGCCTACCGCGGATACGGATTTGAGGCGCTCGTCACGCAGAGCGGTCCGACCTTGACCGCCTATCTGTATCGCGAGTTGTCGCCGTCTCCCGGGTCTACCGTCGGCTCGCTTCACACGGACAAGCTCGACATCTCCTGCATCGCGGCCGACCCGACGGCGCCGCCCATCCCATACGCCTCGATGACGAACCTCTCGGCGGCATCCCGGCCGAGCCCGGAGAACGCGAAGAACTACTTCGGCGACAAGTGGGCGATCGCGGACGCGTCGGTCTCCTACAAGCCGATCACCCAGCTCGATTGGGACTTCCACCGCACGGGGTCCTTCGCCGCGGAGAAAATTCAGACGGGCTCGAGTCTGGCCGGCTACACTTACAACCCCGCGTACTGGCCGTGCGACATGTTGAGCGGCGGCGACATTACGAGCGGGACGGGCTGCTACCAGAGCCTGGGATCGATCGTCTCGACCTATCAGCTCGGGCTGAACTCCCACAACGTCAACGGCCCTGGCGCGGCTCCCTTCCTGTCGCCCTCGGTCTCGGTTCTCGCGCCCCAGATCTCGATCGTGGGCTTCAACGGCAACGTCCTCCAGATCCTGACGGGAGGCACCGCCGACGCGCGCGGCTCCCAGGGCAACACCGCGGAGGCGACGTTCGCGTGGACCTTCACGCCAGGTGGCTCGGCCAGCGGGCTGAACCCGCCCGTGCCCTCGACGGCGACCTCTTTCTTGGTCCTCGCGACGTACAAGGGGAGCTACCCGACGTCCAAGAGCGGCACGATCCAGCAGGTGGACCTCGTGCCGAACTTCTCGCTGACGCCCAATCCGGTCCTGAAGTCGGCGGCGCTGACGCTCAAGAACCTCATGCAGATCGGTGCGGCCGCCACGGTGACGTCGGTCTCGTACTCGATCAACAGCAGCCCGGTCCTCTCCGGGACACTGACCGACGCCTTCAACGTTCCCAACGGGACGGCGCCCGTGACGGCCCCGGGAACAGTGGGGCCTTACACCATCACGCTGACCTGGAACTACACGGTTGCGAGCGTCCCCAAGACGGCCACGGCCTCGCTGCCGTTCACGACTACGGACTTCGCTCCGGTCCCGGCGCTCGGCGTCTACAAGGACGCCGGTCGCTCGCAGCGGGTCTTCCCGATCGGTAGCCCGCTGACGTGGGGTCTCCAGCAGGGCGTGACGTACTACCTCTTCGACGACGAATCGTTGCCGGGGGGCGTGAGCCACCCCGGGGCCTCCTTCTACAAGAGCAGCGACTCGCTCCAGTCCATCAGCACGGGCGACACCCAGCTCACGGGCTCGCCGACCTCGGGGGCTGGCCCGGCCACGTTCCCGGCCTCGACAGCCTGCTCGACCAATTGCTACTTCAAGATTTCCGTGCCCGCGGCCTCCGGCACCGTACGCGCGTTCCGGTACGCGGTTACGGGTAGTAACCCGACTCCGACTCCGACTCCGACCCCGACTCCGACCCCGAATGGACAGAGCGTCAGCCTGGCGACCCCGTCGCCGGCCAGCCCCAAGGCGGGCGAGACCGTCACGTTCACGGCGGTCCCGGCCAATTTCACGGGCACCGTCAGCTACCAGTGGGACTTCGGCGACTCGGGCCCCCAGACCGGCGGCTGCCCGCCAGTCCTTCCGCAGTGCACGCCATCGCTCCAGGCGGCCTACGCGCCGGGATCGAATCCCAACACCCACGTCTACGCGACGGCAGGGACTTACACCGTCAGCGTGCAGGCCACCGGAGACGGCGTCACGAAGACCGCCACGCAGTCGGTCGTCGTGGCGGACTCGGGACCGCCGCCGCCGCCGTCCCCCTTCTACACGATCTCGGGCGCCACTTTCTCGCAGACGAGCGGCCGCTGGGAAGTGCCGATGGGCCAGGCCGTGACGTTCACCGCCGCCGAGGCGAACGCCTCGTCGTGGATCTGGACCTTCGGCGACGGCGCGTCGGCCGCGGGCAGAACGGTCGCGCACGCCTTCGCGACCCTGGGCCCTCTGGACGCGACGCTGACCGTCACCGGCGACGGCACGAACACCTCGGGGGAGTCCAACGCCATCATCGGCTTCACGATCGTGGATCCGTCGGTCCTGTACCTGAACAACCGCCGCTTCGAAGTCCGCGCGAGCTGGGTGAGCACCGGGCAGGGCACGAGCGGAGTCGGAACCGCGGTGCCGTTGACCTCAGACACCGGCTACTTCTGGTTCTTCTACCCGGCCAATCTCGAGGTCGTCGTCAAGGTCCTCGACGCCTGCTCGATCGACGGTTATTTCTGGGTCTTCGGCGGCGGCCTGACGAATCTCGCCGTCGAGCTCACCGTGACCGACAAGCACACAGGCACGTCCAAGACGTACACCAACGCCGAGAACTCGGCCTTCCAGCCGATCCAGGACACCCGCTTCGAGCTTTGTCCGGCCCAGGCGGCGGCCGCCGCCGTCGCGCCGCTGGCCGCAACCGCGGCCACGGTCACGCTGTCCGCTCCCACACCGGCGACCCCGGTCGTGGGAGATACCGTTTCATTCACGGCGACCCCGGCGGGCTTCACGGGCGCGGTCACGTACCTCTGGGACTTCGGCGATAGCTGCCCCCCCGTCCTTCCGGGTTGCACCGGAGGCGCCGTCGCGGGGCCGGCCACCAACACCCACGTCTACGCCGGACGGGGGACCTACACGGTCATTGTGCGGGCGACCGCGGGCGCAGAGACGGCTTCGGCTTCGCAGTCGGTGACGGTCACCGAGGCGTCGCCGACGATCCCCCACCCCTCAGCTGCCTACACGATCACGGGTGCGACGGCCGGTCCGGGCGCCATCTGGTCGGCGCCGGTCAACCAGACCATCACGTTCACCGCCAGCGAGACCTATGCCGCCTCCTGGGTGTGGGACTTCGGCAACGGCGACACGCAGTCGGGACAGTCCGTCACACACGTCTTCACGGCCGGCGGCAGTCCGTCGGTGACGCTCACCGTGACCGGCGACGGCACCAACAGGGAGGGGACTTCCTCCGTGGTGATCCGCTTCGCGATCACGGACCCGTACACGCTGCTGGTCGACAACAGCCGCTTTGCGATCCGGGTGGCCTGGTCGAGCGCGGCGCAGGGCACGAGCGGCTACGGCACGGCCACGGCCCTGACGGTGGACACCGGGTACTTCTGGTTCTTCAACCCGAGCAACACCGAGGTCGTCATCAAGGTCCTCGACGCCTGCGCGATCGACGGCCACTTCTGGATCTTCGGCAGCGGCCTGACGGACGTCGGCGTGGTGGTCACAGTGACCGACACACAGTCCGGGACGGCGATGACGTACACGAACCCCGATGGGTCCGCGTTCCTGCCGATCCAGGACTTTGCGTCCTTCAGCTCCTGCGGAGGAAGCTAGCCGGGTGACGCCGCGTCCACCGCGGTCCGAAGGGCCTTCTGCCACTTCACGGCGGGAGGCCCTTTGTGTCTGCCGCGGGCGGCCGGCGGATTCGCATACGGGCTAGAATCGGCGTACGACGATGAGCGAACACGGATCCTCGCGCGCCCCCGGGGGCGCCGCCGTCCTCGCGCCCGAGGCGCTCTCCCCGTTTCTTCACGACCGGGGGACGGAGGTCTACAACCCGCTGTCGGGCGTCGCGCTGCCGAAAGACGGGGCGGCCTTCGCGGCGCTGACCCGGATTTCCGGCGGGGCGGGGCCGGCCGTCGACCCGGCGGTCCTCGAGCACCTGCGCGCCGCGCGCTTCCTGATCGACGACGTGGACGCCGAGTCCCGCCGCACGCACCTGCTCTACGTCTCGCTCGAGACCTGCACGAGCTGCAATCATCGCTGTCCCTTCTGCCCGGTCTCGGTGGATCCGCGCGAAAAGGAAGTCATGAGCCAGGAGCTCTTCGTCTCGCTCGTGGACCAGGTCGTCGCGGTCGGAGGAAAGCAGACAATCGTCTTCCTCTCGAACTACAACGAGCCGACCGTCGATCCCCTCTTCGAGGAGCGGTGCCGCGTGCTCTTCGAGCGGGGGCTTCCGCTCTCGATCCTGACGAACGCCTCGCACTTCGACCCGGACCGTGCCGCGCGGCTGGAGGCGCTGGGGCGCTTCCGGTACATCGGGATCAATCTTCCGACCTTGGACCCCGAACGTTACCTGAAGCTCCACGGCACGAAGGACCTCGACCGCGTGCTCCGGAACGTGGACGCGATGCGCGCGCGCTCGCTCGCCGAGGAGACGGCGATCGTGGTGCTGGGCGACGAGGACGAGGACCACCGCCGCGACGTCGAGGCGATCCGGGATCGGTTCGGGCCGAAGGGCTGGGACGTCAAGGCCTTCAAGATCCGGAGCCGGCCCTCGAGCGGCACGTACGTTCCCGAGCCGCCGCCGAAGAAGAAGCTGCGGGGGTGCGACCTGATGGGCTCGCGCCCGTTCGAGCACCTCCACGTCACCGCCACCGCGAAGGCGGTCCTCTGCTGCCAGGACTACTACGAGAACCTGACGGTGGGGGACCTGAAGACGCAGACGGTCGCGGAGCTGCTCGGCGGCGACACCATGGCGCGGCTGCGCAAGTGGACGTACGGGGTGGAAGAGGCGCCCGCGGATTTCCTCTGCCGCCGCTGCGAATTCGCGCTCGGGGAGTAGCCGGGCCATGTCCGAAGCCGCCGTCTGTGCCGACCGCGTCTCGAAGGTTTACCGCGTCTACGATTCGGCCGGGAACCGGCTGCGCGAGATCGTCTTTCGGCGCCGCCGCCACCGCGAGTTTCACGCGCTGTCCGACGTCTCGTTCGCGCTGCCGCGCGGCAGCGCGCTCGGCCTGATCGGCGAGAACGGCGCGGGCAAGTCGACGCTGCTCAAGATCGTGGCGGGCACGACGCGCGCGACCTCCGGCACCGTCGCCCGGACGGGCACCATCGCCTCGATCCTCGAGCTCGGCATGGGGTTCCATCCCGATTTCACGGGGCGCGAGAACGCGCGGATGAACGCGGCCCTGCTCGGATTGAACGGCCCCGAGATCCGGCGCCGGCTCCCGGAGATCCGCGACTTCGCCGAGCTCGGCGACTTCTTCGACCGTCCCGTGCGGACCTACTCCTCGGGCATGTCGCTGCGCCTGGCCTTCGCGGTCGCC
Organism: Thermoanaerobaculia bacterium; assembly: GCA_041483715.1. Classification (GTDB taxonomy): domain Bacteria; phylum Acidobacteriota; class Thermoanaerobaculia; order UBA5066; family Gp7-AA6; genus DAHUXD01. The sequence goes on along the minus strand of JBGPGG010000007.1, from coordinate 36,046 downwards.
ACGCACGCCGACGCGGAGGTCCTGATCGTGGACGAGGCGCTGGCGGTGGGCGATGGCTACTTCCAGAAGAAATCCATCGACCGGATCACGGACTTCCACCGCAAGGGCGGCTCGCTGCTCTTCTGCTCGCACGCGCTGTACTACATCGCGCTGCTCTGCGACGAGGCGATCTGGTTGAAGAACGGGGCCGTGGCGGCGCAGGGGCCCGCGCTGCCGGTCGTGCGCGCCTACGAGGCGTTCCTCCAGGGCAAGGAGCGGGCCCTCGCACAGGATGAGGCGCCTCCGGCCGCCGCGACGACGGACGGGCGCAAGCCCGCGCGTTTGACCGAGGTGTTCGTGCACGACGGCTCCGGCTACCCCCGGACCGAATTCGCCGCGGGGGAGACCCTGGCCGTCGAAGTCGAGTTCGAGACCGAGGACCCGTCTCTGTCGTTTCATGTCCGGATCGGCGTGGACCGCGAGGATGGCGTCCAGGCGTTCGCCGTGGACACGCGGCGAGAGCCGTGGGCCCCGTTGACGGGCCGGCGCCGGCATCGCGTGCGGCTCGTGTGCCCCGAGATTCCGCTGGCGCAGGGCGATTTCCATGTGTTCGTCTACCTCGGAGACGAGAAAGCGCTGCACGTCCACGACGCGCGGATCCTGAAGCCCGGCTTTTCCGTCGTCTCGTCCGCGTACGTGGTGGGCCTCCTCTCGCCCCGCCATGTCTGGATGGTGCCCGAGGAAGCCGCGAGGACCGCGGACCCGGTGCGGCTGGCCGCGACCTCGTCTTGATCCGAGCCGTCGCGTTTCTTTCCGACGCGCCTGCCGACCTCGGGTCGCGGTTTGCGCGGCTTCGCTGGCAGCGGGCCGTTCACGCCGAGCGCGCCGTGGAGTGGGCCCCGGGCGCCATGGCGGCCCCGGCGATCGGCGGGGCCGACGTCTGGTTCGTGGTCGCCGATCCCTCGGCGGTCCCCCTGACCGGGGCGAGGGTTCGAGGATCCGCGCTCGAGCCATCGCCCGGGCGCATCCTCGTCGCGCAGGCGGCGCGTCCGGTGGATCCCCCGGTCGCCCACACCCTGCGCGAGCTCGAGGCCGCCCGCCCGGGCCCGGCAACGCTCGAGGACGGTTGCGCACCCATCGCGATCGGCTTCAGGACGGCCGATTTCCCGGCGGAACCAAACGAGACCATTACCAACTATTTTTACAGGTTACTCTCCTTTTCTGCCATCCGTGCGGCCGATCCGGCCTTCCAGGCCGTGTCGCTCGGGGACCCGTCGGAACGGGAGCGGCCGGAGCTCACCCGACGGCTTCCGCCCGGCACCCTGCGGATCCTCGACGCGGGCTGCGGGGCAGGGATGGGCATCGCGGGCGCAAAGGCCCGGAATCCGGGCTGGAAGGTCACTGGTGTCGAGAAGGACCCGCGGCTTGCTTCGAGGGCCCGGGAGCGTTGCGATCGGGCGCTGGAAGGCGATCTCGCCGAGATTCTGCCCGCCCTCGAAAGCGCGGGCGAGCGATTCGACGCGATCGTCTTCGCCGATGTCCTCGAGCACCTCGAAGATCCGATCGCCGCGCTCACCATGGGCCGGCGCGTCGCCGCGCCCGGAGCGACGTTGCTCGTCAGCGTCCCGAACGTCGGGCACCTGTCGATCGTGCGCGATCTCGTCGCGGGCCGCTTCGATCCCGTCCCGACGGGCCTGACCGACGCGGGTCACCTGCGATGGTTCACTCGGGTCTCCCTCGAGGAGGCGCTGTGCGAGTCCGGCTGGCGCGTGGACTCGATCGAGGGCGAGGCCGGCGCGCCGCCTCCCCGGGCGCAAGAGTTTCTCGCCCTCGCCGCGGCCTGGCCCGACTGCGACCGCGAGAGCCTCATGACGTACCAGTGGGTCGCCACCGCGAGGGCGGAATGAGACCCTCCGTCTTCCCTCTCCCGTCTTTCGTCTCCCGCTCATGAAGATCGCCTACCTGCTCGAGTCCACGGAGATCTTCGGCGGCGTGCAGATCGTTCTGCGCCAGGCCGAGGCGCTCGCACGCCGCGGGCACCGGGTGACGGTCGTTTCGCCGGGGCCTGCGCCCGACTGGTTTCCGCTGGCGCGAGCGCGGTTCGAGCGGTCCTCGTACCGGGATTCGGCGGCGCTCGGTGAGGCCGAGGTGCGGGTGGCGACCTTCTGGACGACCGTGCCGCCGGCGCTCGAGGCAGCGCGGGGGCCGGTCTTCCACCTGTGCCAGGGCTACGAAGGCGAGATCGCCCATTACAGGGATGTCCGCGACGAGATCGAGCGCATTTACCGCGCATCCACGCACAAGCTCGCGATCTCGGCGACCCTGGCGGCTCGACTGGAGATACTCGGCTTCGGGCCGGCGACTGACGTCGGCCAGGCCTTCGATGCCGCGGGATTCTTTCCCGGGCCGGCGCGCGCCGTGGCGGACCCTCCGGTCGTGCTCGTGGTCGGTCCCCTCGAGGTCGAATTCAAGGGGATCGAGATCGCCCTGCGCGGCCTCGCGCTCGCGCGCCAACGGGGCGCGTGCTTTTATTTGCGCCGGATCTCCTACTCTCCGTGCCTCGAGACGGAGAGGACCCTCGGCGTCACCGACGAGTACCACGATTCTCTCGCGCCCGAGCGCATGCCGTTCGCGTATCGGGCCTCCGACGTTTTCGTCGGGGCCTCCCGCGTGGAGGAGGGGTTCGGCCTGCCCTCGCTCGAGGCCCTGTCCTGCGGCCTTCCGACGCTGCTCTCCGACGTGCCTGGCCAGCGCGAGATCGGGGGGGAGGCGGCCTCGTACTTCCGCGACGGAGACGCCGCGAGCCTCGCCGACGCGCTGCCCGCGCTGCTGACTCCGGAGGCGCGCGAGCGCGCCCGGTCCCTGGGTCCCGCGGCGGCGGCGCGTTTCGACGCGGCCGGCGTGGCCGAGCGGCTCGAGCGGGCGTTTCTCGCGGCCGGGGCAGGCGCGCCGTGAACCCTTCCGTCTCCGCGATCATCGTCAATCACCGCAGCGCGGGCGAGGCGGCGGCCTGCGTCGCCTCGCTGCGCGAAGCGTTCTCGCGCGAGAACGTGGCCGGCGAGATCGTCCTCGTCGACTGCGCTTCCGGGCCCGAGGAGGTTCGGGTCCTCTCCTCGCTCCATGCGGACGCCGAGGCGTTTCTTCCCGACAATCGCGGCTACTCGGGCGGCGTCAATGCCGGCCTCGACCGGGCCCGGGCCCCGCGCCTCATCCTCTCGAACGCCGACGTCGTGATCCTGCCCGGGGCCGTGACGGCGCTGCTCGCCGAGATCGAGGACCCGAAGGTCGCCGCCGCCGCCCCGCTCTGCTTCTGGGACGCCGGAGAAAAGCTGCGCCTGCCGGCCGACTCCTCCACGGGATTCTTCGGCGAGCTCGGCGTCGGGCGGTTTGCGCCCTTCGCCCGCCGCACACTCGCTCTCTGGGAGCGCGGCGGCGACGCGCCGCACCTGATCGGCGCCGTCCTGGCCGTGCGGCGCGACGTGTTCGACCGCGTCGGCCGCTTCGACGAGCGGTTCCTCTTCGAGTACGAGGAGACGGAGTGGGAGGACCGCGCGCTCGAGCGCGGCTTGCGCCTGCGCTTCGTGCCGCGGGCGCGGGTGCGCCATCTCTTCGCCCGCAGCGCCGGGCGCAATCCCGAAACCGAGCGGCGACGGGAGGTCTCGCGGCGGCTCTACCGCGAGCGCCGGTATGGCCGGATCGGGCGGGCCCTGCTCGAGCGCGCCGCCGCGCGGCCGCCCCGCGCCGTAGCGGCAACGCCCCTCTCCGAGCCGAGCGTGGCGGCGCGGCAGGGGGCGTCGCTCGCGATTTCGACGAACCCTTCGCTCATCCCGTTCGCGGGCGCCTCGCTCGCCGAGGACTTCCGTTTGCCCGAGGACGTACTTGCGTCGCTGAATCCGGGTCCGGTCTACCTGCGCGTCTTCCGGACGGCCGATGGCCGCCCGCTCGAGACGTTCGTATGGGAGAAGCGATGAGCGGCTTCGAGGTCCGCCTCGCCGCGGCCGAGGACGCCCCGGGCATCCGCCGCCTCTTCGAGCGAATCTTCAAGACCGAGCTGTCGGAGGCGGAGTGGCGCTGGAAATTCGCGCAGAACCCGGACGGCTGGCGCGGCGTCGTCGGCGTCCTCGATGGCGAGATCGTCGGCAACTACGCGGGGTGGGGCATGCGGTTTCTCCTCGACGAGGAGCCGCAGCTTCTCTATTCCGTGGGCGACGTTGCGACCGACCCGTCCGTCCGCGCGCTCGGCGGACGCCGCGGCGTCTACCGGGCCATGACCGAGGCGTTCTACGCGACGGTCGGACGCGAAGTGCCCTTCTGCTTCGGCTTCCCGAACGCGCGGGCCCTGAGAGTGAGCGAGCGAATCGTCGGGTCCCGGACGCTATTTCCGATCGGGTTGAAGAAGACGCCGGTCGAGGCCTTCGGGCCGCCTCCCTCCGACGCTGAGACGGGGGAGAGCGTGGACGAAGGCTTCGATCCGCTCTGGGAAGCCGGCCGGCGGGCCTTCACGCACGCCGCCGTGCGCGACCGTGCGCGCGTGAACTGGCGGTTTCACGCGCGGCCGAGCCGCTACTACCGGATGGTCTGGCGCCGGCAGGGCCGCGACCTCGTCGGCTGGACGGCCCTGTCCGTCGTGGGCGAGGAGGCGACGGTCGCGGACTTTCTCGGGCGCGAACCGGACGGTTCGGATCTTCCGTCGCTCTTTGCCGCGGCGGCCGACGAGGCCCGGCGCCTCGGCGCCCGACAGCTCATCTTCTGGGAGACGCCGGCAGGCCCGGGTCGGCGCGCCATCGAGGCGCTGCCCGGCGAGCGCGCCGCCGCGGGTTTTCCCATGATCGTCCGCGTGTTCGACGAGGACGCAGTCCGGCGATTTGCACAGCGCCTACACCTCGTGCCGTCGCTCTACGACCTCGTCTGATGCCCGGAAGCGGTTAAACTGCTCGCGAGTGCCCTGTACCAGAAATCATTCGCATTGTGGAACCGAACGCGTGATCGAGACTTCGGTCACAGAACGATAGCTTCATGCAGCGCGAAGACTCCGTGATCCCCTATTCGGCCACCGAGCTGACCGGCGCCCGGATCCTCGCGCTGGCGGCGCACCCGGACGACGAGTCGTTCGGGGCGGGCGGCACGCTTGCCGTGAACGCCGGCAAGGCGCAGGCGATCCGCGTCTGGATCGCCACCGACGGAACCGAGCAGGAGGGCGTCGTGGCGGAGGCCGTGCGGGGGTACGCCGCGAAACGCCGCGAAGAGGCGGTGCGTGCGGCGGCGGCGCTGGGCCTGGACGCGCCGCGTTTCGGGGGATTGCCCGACCGCAGCCTCGCGGGGGACCACGGGGCGCTCGCGGCGGCGCTCTCCGCCGAGCTCGAGGACTTCGAGCCGGACCTCGTCCTGTGCCCCTCGCCGACCGAGATCCATCCCGACCACCGCGCCCTGGCGCGCGCGCTGTACGAGCTCGTGGCCGCCTCGCGCGCCGGGGACCCGGACCACGACCGGTTCCGTTTTCTGCGGATCGGCTTCTACGAGCTCTCGCACCCGCTGCTTCCGAACACGCTCGTGGATATCGCCGCGGTCGCCCGGAAGAAGGAGGACGCGCTCCTCTGCTTCGCCTCCCAGCAGGCGGTGCGGGACTACGTCGGCGCAATGCAGGGCCTGAACGCCTACCGGCGGCTGACGCTGTCCGGCAGCGGCCCGGTCGAGGCGTTCCGCGTGGTGACGTATCCGGAAGCCTCGACCACGTCCTTCGAGGAACTGCGGCGGACGATCGGGCCGTCGGCGATCACCGACGGAGCGCACGGCCCCGCGCCCGTGAGCGTCGTCATCCGGACACGCAACCGCCCGGCGCTCCTGAAGGAGGCGCTCGAGAGCCTGCGCGCCCAGACCGCGCGGCCGCGCCAGGTCGTCGTCGTCAACGACGGCGGCGCCTCGCCGCGCGAGGTCACAGACGGGTTCCGCGACGCTTTCGACGTGGTGCTCGAGGACCCCAAGCAGAGGCGCGGGCGCTCGGCGGTGGCCAACCGCGGCGTCGCGCTCGCGACCGAGGAGCTCGTCGCGTTCCTCGACGACGACGACCGCTGTTTCCCCGATCATCTCGAGCGGCTCGCCGCGGCGCAGAGGCAGGGCCCGGAGCCCGTCGTGTACGCGGACGCCGTGACCGTCGTGTACGGGCAGGGCGAGACCGGCTGGGAGCCGCGTGTGCGGACGCTCCAGTACTCGCTCGACTACGACCCGGACTACCTGCTTCTGGCTAACTACGTTCCGATCCACACGCTGCTCCTGCCCCGCGAGCTCTTCCGCAAGGTCGGGGGGTTCGACGAGGTGCTCGAGTACTCGGAGGACTGGGACTTTCTCATTCGCCTGTCCGCCGAGACCCCGTTTCGGCATCTGCGCGCGGTCACGTGCGAGTACCGCGTGTTCGAGGCGCAGTCGAACGACCCGACCCACGTCGCGGCGGGCGCGGGCGCGTTCCAGGACGCGCGGCGCAAGATCTTCGAGCGTTACGCGGCGCGGCGCACGGACGCGGGGCTCGGCCGCGTGCTCGACCGCATGCGCGCGCAGGTCGCGTACTGGTACGACCGCGACGGGATTTCGCAGGGAGAGCTGAAGTTCCTGCGCGAGGCCTACCGGCGCGCGAGCGAGGCGCTCGAGCGTTCGGAGGCGCTGCGCCAGAGCGAGAAGTCGAGGTTGACCGCGGAGAACGAGCTCCTGCACGAGCGCACGGCCGAGTACGACCGGCTTCTCCAGGAGGCGCAGATCGAGGTCGAAGGCCAGCACGGCATTCTCGAGGAGATCTACGCGTCGCGGACGTGGAAGCTGCATCTGTTCCTCGATCGGCTGAGAGGGAGACGGTGATGGGAGTGGTCGAGAGTCGAGAGTCGAAGGTCGAGAGGAGTCATCCGCGCCGGGTCTCCATCTTCGCCATCGACTCTCGACCCTTGACCCTCGACGTTTGAAAACCATCGCCATCCTCGCTCCCGAACCCATCCGTCCCCGCATGGCCGGGATGGGGATCCGGGCGCTCGAGCTCGCGCGGGCGCTCGCCGGGGAATTCGAAGTGCGCCTGCTCGTGGGCAACGACGCCGTCGAGGCGCGCGAGGTCGCCGGTTCACTCGAGGTTGTCGCGGTGAAGGAGGGAGCGCTGGCCGGGGCGGCGCGGGGCGCGCAGGCGGCGGTCGTCTCGGGTCACGCGGCCAACTGGTGGTTTCACCAGGTCCCGGACGTGCCGGTGACGGCGGACCTGTACGATCCCTTTCCCGTAGAGAACCTCCATTACGCGTGCGCGCTCGGGGAGGAAACGGCCGCGCACGACCGCCGGAGCCTCGCGCTGGCGCTCGCGCGTGCCGACTTCTTCCTTTGCGCTTGCCCCGAGCAGCGCCTCTTCTACGCGGGCGCGCTGTTCGAAGCGGGGCGGATCGGCGCGCACAATTTTCCGGAGGACCCGACCCTCGCGCGCCTGCTCGCGGTCGTTCCGTTCGGGGCCCCCGGCGAGCCCGCGCGGGGCGACCGGGCTGCCGGCCGGCGCGCGGCGGGCGTGCCGGAGGCCGGCCCGCTCGTGCTTTTCGGCGGCGTGTACGACTGGTACGACCCGGAGCTGCTGCTGGCGGCGTGGCCGGAGATCCTCCGGGGCCAGCCCGAGGCCCGCCTGCTCTTCTTCGAAAGCCCGAACCGCGAGACCACGCCGCAGCGCGTCTTCGACCGCGCGCGGATTCGGTCGCGCGAGATCGACCCGGACGGCCGCTCGGTCGTCTTCTCGCCCTGGCTGCCGTATTTCGCGCGGGCGGACCTCTACGCCGCGGCGGACCTGCTCGTGTCCATCTCGTCCGAGGGGCTCGAGACGGAGCTCGCCTACCGCACGCGCCTGCTCGACGCGGCCTGGGGCGGCGTCCCGTCGGTGTCAGTCGGCGGAGGCACGCTCGCGCGCGACCTCGCCCGGGCCGGCGCCGCGTTCGAGTGCGGCCGGGATCCGGCGCAGCTTTCGCAGAGAGTGGTTGCCCTTCTGTCGGACGTCGCCCTGCGCAAGGGCGCCGGCGACGCGGCGCGGGCTTTCGCCGCGGTCCGGAGTTGGAAGGCCGTGACGGCGCCGCTGGCAGAGTGGTGCCGCGGCGCCCGCGTCGATCCGGGACGGCTCCCGGTGCCGGCGGGAGCGGGGATGGCCTCGCGGCTCAAGAATCTCTTCCGTTGATAGGCTTCCCGCCGTGACGTCCCCCGAGGCTTCCATCGTCGTCGTGCATCACCGCGGCCTCGAGCACCTGCTCGAGTCCCTCGCCGCGCTCGAGGCCGCAACCGGGCTTTCTGCGGAGATCGTCCTCGTGGACAACGCTTCGGACACTCCGCGAGGCGCCGTCCTCGGCCGCCATCCCGGAGTGCGCGTGGTGGACGCGGACGCGAACGTCGGCTTCGCCGCCGGCTGCCGGCTCGGCGTGGAAGCGGCGCGGGCGCCGGTCGTGCTCTTCGTCAACGACGACGCCGCCGTCACGCCGGAGGCCCCGCGGCTTCTCGTCGAGGCGCTCTCGAACGCCGATGTCGACGTCGTGGCGGTGGGCGGCCGCCTGACGGACTGGAGCGGTACCAAGAACGACTTTTCCGACGGGTTTCTGACTTTCGACGGCCATGCCTTCGCGGCCGACGCGGGGCGGCCGGTCGCGGCGCTTCCCGCGATGGAGCCGGGCGACGAGAGGCTTTTCGCCTGCGGGGGCCTGATGGCCGTGCGCCGCGAGGAGTTCCTGGCCTCCGGGGGGTTCGACGACGACTACTTCGCGTACCTCGAGGACGTGGACTTCGGCTGGCGGCAGTGGATCTTCGGGCGGCGCGTGATCGCCGAGCCGCGCGCGGTCGCGCGCCACCGCGGCGGCGCGACGGGCGAAGCGCTCGGCGTCTTTTCGCGCGGATTCCTGTTCGAGAAGAACGCCTTCGCGACCGTCTACAAGAATCTGGGCCGCGACGCGTTCCGGGACCTGATGCCGGCCGTCGTGATGACGTTCGTGACCCGCGTGGGGGAGATGCTGGGCAAGAGGAATCCCGGGGCCGTGGAGCTCGAGCGCGACCCCTACGCCGCGGCGGGCGGGCCGCCGTCCTTCGCGCGGCGGTTCTTCGGGATCGCCGCGGACCTCGGCGTGCGGATCACCGTGGACGATCCGCTGACCATCGCGCACCTTCGCGCGCTGTCCTGGATCCACCGCCACCACGCCGCGCTCGCCGAGAAGCGCCGGGCCGTGCAGGCTGGCCGGCAGCGCGCCGACACGGAGATTTTCGCGAAGTTTCCGATGCGGCTGGTCCCCACCTACCCCGGCGACGAGCGGCTGGCTTCGGATTTCTTCGCCCCGTTCTTCGAGAGCGCCCCGGCCCTCGTGCGGACGACGCTCTCCGAGATCTTCGAGGCGGGCAAGTGAACTTTTCGGTCGTCATCCCGACTTACCGCCGCCCCGAAACGCTGTTCCCCGTCCTGGACGCGCTCGGGCGGCAGGAGAACGCGCCGGACTTCGAGGTCGTCGTCGTGGACGACGGGTCGGGAGGCGAGACCCCTGCGCGCCTGGCGGCCTACCGGGCGGCGTTTCCGTTCCGGTCCTTCTCGCAGGAGAACGCCGGGCCCGCGGCGGCGCGCAACCGCGGCGTGCGCGAGGCGAAGGGCCGCGTCGTCCTCTTTCTCGGCGACGACACCGTGCCCGAGCCGGACCTCGTCGCCGTCCACGGACGCACGCACGCGGAGCCACGCCCCTATCCGGTAGCGGTCCTCGGCTACACCACCTGGCCGCGGGACCTCAAGGTCTCGCCGTTTCTCCATCACATCAACGAGTACGGCCTGCAGTTCGGCTACGGACTGATCGAGGACACCGAGGCGGTGCCCTTCAACTTCTTCTACACCTCGAACGTGTCGCTGCCGCGGGAGCTGCTCGTCGATGCCGGGTTCTTCGACACGAGCTTCCCGCACGCGGCGTGGGAGGACATCGAGGTCGCGTACCGACTGATGCAGCGCGGCATGCGGATGCTGTATCGCCCGGCCGCGGTGGCGCGCCACCATCACGACATCACGTTCTCCTCGTTCCGACGGCGCCAGGAGAAGGCAGGGGAGGCGGCGGCGATCTTCTACGAGAAGCACCCGGAGCTCGGCGACTTCCTGGCCGTGCCGCTGGCCCGGACTCTGCCCGATCGCGTGGGCCCGTTCGACAAGATTCTGCCGTTCTGGGCCGCCCTCTCCGAGCGTCGCGAGCTGCCCGGAGGGCGCAGGGCAGTCGACCGGGTTTTGCGCGACGACTATCTGAGGGGCTTGAAGCGGGGCCTCGCGGCGTCCGGACGGATCTCTTCCGGATGACGCTCTGACCTTGCCCGAGGTCAGGGGCGCGGGCCGTCGTCGCCGCGCTGTCGCCGGAAATCGTTAGGCCGCAGGCGCTTGGTCCTGGTCCCGATGTAAACCCGATGGCCTCCTTCTTGCTCTATATAGAATGTGGAGGCGGTGTCGATTAGAATGTGGAGGCGGTGTCGATGAACAGTTCCCCGAGTTTCCGCTCCGGTTTGCGCGCCCTCCTGGTCGCCGCGGCCCTCGTGCTGCTGGCGGCGTCTTCCGCGCTGGCTCAACGTCCGGCGGGGCCTGCGCCCGGAGGAGGGGGGCATGGCGGCGGCGGGTACCATGGTCCCTCGACGCACGGACCGGCGCCCGGAGGCGGCTATCACGGCGGCCAGGTCCAACCGAACCGCGGGTACCACGGCGGAGGCCACGGGTACTACGGCGGAGGCCGCGGGTACTACGGCCGAGGTTGGGGTTGGGGCGGCGGTTGGGGTTGGGGCGGCGGCTGGGGTTGGGGTCTGGGCTGGGGCGGCTGGGGCTGGGGATATCCCGGATGGGGATACGGATACGGCGCATACGGATATCCGGGCTGGGGCGGGTACTCCGCGCCCGGCAGCTACGTGAACTTCGCTCACGGGGACTGGGCCATCATCGCCACCGATGTCTCTCCCGAGACGACGCGCGTCTTCCTCGACGGCCGCTTCATCGGGATGGTCGAGGACTTCAACGGTCCGGAGTTTCTCTACCTGAAGAAGGGCGACTACCAGCTCGAGTTCCGCCTGGACGGTTTCGAGACGAAGACGATCAACCTGAGCGCGCAGAAGGGCGCCCAGATGAAAATCAGCGAGAAGCTCAAGAAGATCCCGGGCGCCCCGCAGTACGGCTCCTACGACAATCCGGAGCCCGAGGGCGGAGTGCAGCGCTACTGGACGAAGGAAAAGAGCGCCTCCTCCCATCCCGTCAACGTCCAGGCAGGTCCGAACCAGGCCCAGCCGTGGCGCGGGAACAGTGAACCGACCGAAGGGCCGCAAACCGATGCCGATGCCGGAACCGATACCGGTGCCGGTGCGGCGCCGGCGGCTCCCGAGTCAGGCAGCCAGGCCGCGATGGACCCGGCGCCGCAGTCGCCGGCGACCGGGAGCTCCGAGGCGAAATCGCGCGCCCGCCTCATCTTCCGCATCACGCCGGGCGATTCAGCCGTCTATCTGAACGACCATTTCATCGGCACGGGCGAGGAGTTGTCCACGCTGACCCGGGGCTTCCAGGTCCCGCCCGGTCAGCACTCGATCACCGTCTCGCGGCCGGGTCTGGAAACCCGCGAGGAAACCGTGGTGGTTGGCCCCGGAAAGAGCGAAACGGTCGAAATCGCGCTGCAGCGAAACTAGCTAGAGCTTGCGCCGAAGATCGACGGGAATTCTGGTTGACACGGGACTTTAGCCATATACTGAACGGCACTCGAAGGAATCGATTGGGGGGGCGCGAAGGACCGATGGCGTCTGTCATCCTAGTTTGCCACACCTTCCGTCAGTCCAGGTAGCTCCCAGGTCCGCACTCTTCCCAATCCTTCCGAAGCCCGTCGGCCCGGAAGCTCCCCACGGTTCCTTCGAGGTTTTCCCTTGTCGAGGGTCGGGAGTCGAGGGTGGGATGCCTCCTCTGGACCCTAGACCCTCGACCCTCGACTCGTGAACAGCTCCAGCAGCACCTTTTCGTAGTGCATCCGCCGGTTTCCCTTCCGGTTGTCCGGCGGGGGATCGGCCGCGAGGAGCGCGGCTTCACACAGGGCCGCGGGGGGAACGACGCGGGCGAGCGCGGCAAGCCTTCCGGCGACCGCCTGGTGGCGAATCGCCTCCGCAGGCGGCGCGCCGGCCGTGAGTGCGGCGTCGGCGAGCAGCTCGGCGAGCACCCGCGCCTCCGCGCGCTCGAGCGAGGCGAGGTGCTCGGCCGCGAGCACGAGAGCCGGCAGGCGTCCGGCACCGAGCCCCTCCTCGAGCGCGGAAACGACCACCTGCCGGAGCGCCCGCGCCTGCTCGAGCCGCCCGGGGGGGTCCGTCTCGTCGTCCGAGGCGAAGAGGACGAGCTCGCGCGCCTCTTCCCCGGAAAACCCGCGCGCCTCCCATGCGCGCTGCCGCCCGGCGAGGGACGGCGCCGGAAGCGCGGCCGGCGTGCAGCGGGAGCGAATCGTCGGCAACAGGAGCTCCGGACGGGTGGTGATCAGGATCCAGCGAAAGCGCTCGCCGGGCTCTTCGAGGGACTTCAGGAGCGCGTTTTCCGCCTCGATCCCGAGCAGGTCCGCGCGGACGATCCGGGCCACGCGGCGCGCGCTCTCGTAGGGTCGGCCCACCGAGAACGCGAGGGCCTCGCGGACCCTGTCCACGCGGATCTGGACTCCCTCGGGCTCGACCGACAGGAAATCCGGGTGCAATCCGGCGTCGACGCGCCGGCAGCTGCCGCAGCTCGCGTCGGGGTCGTCGCCGGGGCACAGGAGTCTTGCCGCCAGGCGCCGCGACTCGCGCTCGAGCAGCGCTTCCGAGTGTCCGCTCAAGAGCAGCGCGCCCGGAAACTGCGCGGGGGAGCCGGCCAGCCGTTCGAGGACCTCTTCCGTCGCGACGGTCATGCGAGCCCGAATCGCGCGGCGAGAATCCGCCAGGTGTCGGCGAAGACGGTCGCGGCGTCGCCCCGGACGGACACGACGGCGACGCGCTCGGGCTCGCGCCGTGCGATCGCGAGAAAGGCGTCGCGCACACGCTCGTGGAAGGCGAGGGCGGCGGCCTCGAAGCGGCCCTCCCCGGCATCGCGGCTCTTCGCGCGCGCGAGCCCCTCGCGCGGGTCGAGGTCGTAGACGAGCGTGAGATCGGGGGACAGGCCGTCGCGGACCCGAAAGTCGAGCCCCCGCACCATCCCTTCATCGAGGCCGCGGCCCCCCACCTGGTAGGCCTCGGTCGAGTCGCAGAAGCGATCGCAGAGGAGGTAGACCCCCGCGTCGAGAGCGGGCCGCACGATTTCCGCCAGGTGCTGGCGGCGCGCGGCCTCGATCAGGAGCCACTCGGTCATCGGGTCGAGCTCCGCGTGCCGGGCGTCCATCAGGATTTCCCGGATCCGTTCGGCGATCGCCGTGCCGCCCGGCTCCCGGGTCGCCCGGACCTGCCGGTCGGCCGCGCCGAGACGCTCGGCCGCGAGTTTGAGCTGCGTCGACTTGCCCGATCCCTCGACGCCCTCGAACGTGATGAAGGGCACGCGCCGAGCATAGCGGGTTCCGGCATTTTCCGCCGCCGATTGCCATTAACATGGTCGCCCTCGGGATTCCTTTTTCGCGTGGGGAGAATGAGAGAAGTCGAAGAGAAGGCCCGCCCGGCGACCGCGTCGCGGGCCGCCTGGTTCCTGGCCGTCGGGTTCGTCGGCCTCGCGATCGCGATCGCCTCGATCGCCGACATGTTTTCCGCGCGCCCCTACGACGGGATCGTGCCCGTTCCCTATGGACGTGAGGGCATCGAGGTTCGCGCGACGGTGCCGGGCAGCCCCGCCGAGAAGGCCGGAATCAAGCCCGGGGAGTGCATCCAGGGCATCGGCAAGCGGATTGTGAAGTCGAGCTCGGACGCCTCGGCGCAGCTGCGCCGGCACCGGATCGGCGAGAAGGTGACCTACCTCATGCGCAACGGCCCCTGCCCGGCCGAGCCGCGCTCCGAGGCCGCGGGCGAGCTGCGGGAGGTGCGGGTCCAGCTCTCCTCGGAGCGGCTGGGCGGCCGGACCTACCTCTACGCGGTCGTCATCGGGTTTCTGTTTTTCCTGATCGGGCTCTTCGTCTTCGTCCGCGTTCCGCAGGAGCGCTCGGCGCGCATCTTCTTCCTGCTCTGCGTTCTCTTCCTCGTTTTCTTCGTCTGCCGCCTGCGGCCCGCGTCCTACTGGTGGATCGACGTGTTCGTCCAGAACACGGGGACGGTGAGCCTGTTCCTCCTGCCCGCCGTCTTCCTGCACTTCTTCCTGGTTTTCCCGCGGCCGAAGCGGCTCCATTTCGCCAGGGCCGACGCGTGGACGGGCGAGCCCCCGGCCCGCTGGAAGGTGGGTCTGCAGGACTTCCTCTCGACGAGCCCGGGCCTGCTCTACCTGCTCTACGCCATCCCGCCGTTCGTCTTCCTGTACGACGTGTTCCGCCAGGTGCAGGGCGAGAAAGTCACGGTCCTCTCGGGCGCCCCGCTCTCCTCCTGGATCCTGCTCGGCGACTACCTGGTGCTCGGGCTCGTCGCGCTCGCGCACTCGGCCTTCACGCTCGAGGAATCGCGCGAGCGGCGCCAGGCCTTCCACGTCTTCGTCGGCACGATCGTCGGCACGGTCCCGTTCGTCCTCTTCTTCATCGTCCTGCCCTCGGCCTTTGGCATCGACGAGTACGCCTTCTACGGGATCATCCCCATGATCCTGATCCCGCTCACCTTCGCGTACGCGATCGTGCGCTTCCAGATGCTGAACGTGCGCGTCATCGTGCGGCGCACGTTCCTGTACGCTGCGACGACGGCGGTCCTGCTCGGGCTGTACGCCCTCGTGGTCGCGCTCGCGAACCTCGTTTTCACGAGCTCCAAGGCCTCGGCCTCGCCGCTGTTCAACTTCGGGTTCTTCCTGGTCGGCATCTCGCTCTTCGAGGTGCTGCGGCGCAAGCTCCAGGCGCCGCTCGACAAGCTCTTCTTCCGGGAAAAGTTCGACTACCAGGCGGCCCTGCTCGAGATGAGCGAGGCGATCACGGGAGAGCTCGACCTCGGGCGCATCGCCGACTACCTGACGGCGAGCGTGGCCGCGACGATGCGTCTCGAGAAGGCCTCGATCTGGCTCCGGGACCGGGAAGGATCGCTCGAGCGCCGCGGGCGCCGGGAGGACCGCCTTTCGCCGTCGGCGGCGCTGCGGCGCGTGCTCCGGCAGGAGGGTAAGCCCTCCGACCTCGGGGAGCTCTCGCTTCACTTCGCCGACGACGAGAGCGAGGAGTTTCGCAAGCGCCTGCTCGAGGAGGGCTTCCGGCTGCTCGTGCCGCTCGTCTACCGCGAGCGCCTGATGGGCATTCTCGCCCTGAAGGAAAAGCTCTCGGGCGAGCGCTTCGACCGAGACGACCAGTCCCTGCTCTCGACGCTGGCCAACCAGTCGGCCCTCGCGATCGAGACGGCGCTGCTCCACGACGAGATGACGCGCCAGGCGGAATTGAAGCGCGACCTCGAGATCGCGCGCGACATCCAGACGAGCCTGCTGCCGCGCAACGTTCCCGAGATCGAGGGCTTTTCCTTCTTCGGCGGCAGCATCCCCGCGCGCGTGGTCGGCGGCGACTTCTACGACTTCATCCCGTTCGACGACGGACGGCTGGGCGTCGTCATCGGCGACGTGTCGGGAAAATCGGTCCCGGCCTCGCTGCTGATGGTCGCGGCCAAGGAGATCGTGTACTCGCGCGCGATGACGACGAGCGACCCGGGGGTGCTCTTCCGGGAGTCCAACCGCCGGATCTACTCGATCAAGCGGCGCATGTTCGTGTCACTCGGCTTCTTTCTGCTCGACCCGGAGGCCATGACCCTGCGCTACGCGATCGGGGGGCAACCGCTGCCGATCCTGGTGCGTTCGGGCGACGGCGGCCCCCGGCTCTTCGAGCCGCCGGAGCACCGGCTGCCGCTCGGGGCCTTCCGCGACGTGGTCTATGACACCCGCGAGCTCTATCTGCGGCGGGGGGACCTGCTCTTTTTCTACACCGACGGGTTAACGGAAGCCATGGATTCGGCCATGAACCCCTACGGGGAGGAGAAGCTCATGGCCTCGGTGGAGGTCCACCGGGAGGGTCCCCTCGAGGAGGTCGCCCGGAGGGTCCTGGCCGACGTCAGCGACCATGTCGGGGGGGCGGAACAGTACGACGACATGACGTTTCTCTTCCTGAGGGTGGATTAGCCGGATTCTGGGGGGATTCTGGGGGAAACTCCCCGATCCGCCATCCGTATGAGAGGGTTAGGGATGAAAAAGCACCGGACTTTCTGGGTCCTCGGGATTCTCCTCCTGGCCGGCGCCGGGGGGGCGGCCGCCCTGTTTCTCTCCAGCCGGCGGGACGTCACCACGACCTCCGAGGCGGCTTACGAGGCCTACCGCGAGGCGATCCTCAACGAAAACCGCTTCTACTTCAAGGAAGCCCGCGTCGGGTTCGCGAAGGCCCTGGAGCTCGATCCGAGCTTCGCAATGGCGATGCTGGGGCTTGCTCGCCGGTCCTCTGACTCCGATCAGAGGATGGCCCTGGTCAAGCGGGCGGCGCGCGAGAAGCCCCGGCTGACCGAACGGGAGCGCCTCCACGTGGACATCTCCCTCGCGGATGTCGAGAAGCGGCGCGATGGGGTGCTCAAGGCGGCCCGGGAGCTGCACGAAAAGTACCCGGACGACGGCCAGGGCGCCTCGATCCTCGCCGGGGAGCAGCTGGGAAAGGGCAATCCCGACCAGGCGATCAAGATCTTCGAGGAGCTGCTCGCGGTCGACCCCAACAACGCCGAGGCGTACAACCAGATCGGCTACTACTACGGCTACCGTGGCGACTACGAACGGGCGATCGACTACCTGATGAAGTACCAGTTCATCTCGCCCGACAACGCCAACCCCTTCGACTCGCTCGGGGAGAACCAGGCGTACTCGGGCCGCTACAACGAGGCGATCGCGAACCTGAACCGCGCGCTCGCGATCAAGCCGGACTTCGCGCCGGCGTACCAGCACCTGGGGGTGGCCTACGAGGGGATGGGGGACTACGTAAAGGCGGTCCAGAGCTACGAGAAGGCCGCCGAGCTCGCCGACACGGACAGCATGCGGCGGGAGTACCTGACGCTGGCGGTGCGCGCATCCATGATCGGCGAGGACGAGCAAGGGGCCCGCAAGTTGCTCGAGCGCATCGCGAAGTTTCCGGTCGACCCGAAGAGCGACTACGCGCGGGTCGGACCGGCGTTCGTCGCCATCCTCCTCGACCTGAGCGAGGGCAAGGCCGCCGACGCCGAGCGCCGTTTGAGAGAATTGAAGCCGAACCTCGAGGCGCTCTTTGGCGAGAACAGCAAGGCCGGCAAGATGCCGCCGGCGATGAAGCCGCACTTTCCCCAGTGGACGTTTCTGATGGCGCTGGCGCTCGAGAAACAGGGTCGAGCCGACGAGGCCTTGAAGCTCTACGAGGCCAACGCGAACCCGCCCAACCCCTTCTACGATTTCAACGATCGCCGCTGGATCATGGAGGCGCGCGCGAAGGTCGCCGAGATCGTCGCTCGCAAGGGCGACGTCGACCGGGCGGAGAAGCTCATCGCCGAGAATCGCAAGTGGAATCCGAGCTGGGCGCCCTGTCGGCCTTCCGAGACCGTCGTGGCCGAACTGCGCCGCGCGAAGGTGCTGGCCGCCTCCAGGTAACAGCGGAGAGCCATGGAACGGTCCCGCCACTTCGAGACCCAGCACCGCCTCCTTCTGCTCGAGACGCTCTACGACGCCGGGCTCTCGCTCGGCGCGATGCCCGACGAGGAGGCGCTCGCCGAGGACGTGCTGGCGCGGGTCGTCGGCGTGCTCGACGCCTCGCGGGGCTACCTAGCCACTTTCGCCGAGGGCGGCGCGCGGCGCGCCGAGGCGCGCGTCGGACTGGGCAAGCGGCCCGCGGAGGCCGTCGTCGCCGTGGACGAATTCCTGCGCCAGGTCCTCGAGTCCGAGGGCGCGGTCGAGCGCGCGCGATTCAAGCTCCTCGGCAAGCCCGTGGTCGCCGCGGTCGGCGTGCGCATCTCGGGAGGCGGCCGGCCGGTGGGCGTGCTCGTCCTCGCGGACAAGGAGGCCCGCCGCGGGGGCTCCGCCGCGTTCGACGAGGAGGACCGCCGCTTTCTCGTCTCGCTCGCGGGCCTGTGCGGGATGGCGATCGAAAACCGCCGGCACCTCGAGCGCCTGACGCGGGAGCGCGAGCGCCTCGAGGAGGAAAACCGGAGGCTCCGCGACGAAACCGGGCGCTCGGCCGCGGGACGGCTTTTCGTCGGCGAGTCGGCCGCGGCGCGCCGGGTGCTCGATCTCGTCTCGCGCGTGGCGGCGTCGAAGATCTCGGTCCTGCTGACGGGAGAGAGCGGCACGGGCAAGGAGCTGGTCGCCCGGATGATCCACGCGCGCAGCGAGCGCGCGGACAAGCCCTTCGTCGCCATCAACTGCGCGGCGCTGCCGGAGACGCTGCTTGAGTCCGAGCTCTTCGGCATCGAGCGGGGGGTCGCCACGGGCGTCGAGGCGCGGGCGGGCCGCTTCGAGACCGCGCAGGGGGGCACGCTCTTTCTCGACGAGATCGGCGACATGCCCGTCGCGCTCCAGTCCAAGCTCCTGCGGGTCCTCCAGGAGCGCGAGATCGAGCGGGTCGGCGGCCGGCAACGGGTCCCCATCGACGTGCGCGTCCTCGCTGCCACCCACGCACGCCTCGCGGAGCGGATCGCCCGCGGCGAGTTCCGCGAGGACCTCTATTACCGGCTGCGCGTCGTCGAGATCGGCCTGCCGCCGCTGCGCGAGCGCAAGGAGGACATCCCGAAGCTCGTCCGGTACTTTCTCGACCGCTCCGCGGCGCGGGAGGGGCGCGAGGCTCCGACCCTCGATCGGGATGCCTACGCCGCGCTGCTCTCCCACGACTTTCCGGGCAACATCCGCGAGCTCGAGAACCTGCTGGAAGGCGCGGCGGCACTTTCGCAGGGAGGCGCGATCCGGCGCGACGACCTGCAGTGGCTGCCCCGCTCGGCTTTGCGGAGCGAGGCCGGCGCAGCCCCGGCGTCGAACGACGAGGAGATCGCGGACCTGCGGGTGCTCGAAGAGCGCCACATCCAGCGGGTGCTGCGTCTGGCAGGCGGCAACAAGAGCCGGGCGGCCCGGCTTCTCGGCATCAGCCGGCGGACTCTGTACCGCAAACGCAGTATGGGACTTTAATTCCCTATGACAATTAGTCCCATCTACAGTTTAAATTGATTGTTATAAGTAAGTTAGATAGCTAGTTTTACAGCGCATGTTGGCATATGTGACATTGTGATACGATAATGCCGCGATGCGACGGCAGCCGCGGCGACTTCCTAAGCCGTTTCCAACAAGACGTTTACGCCGCATTCACCCGGCTCTCTCGGGCTGGCAGGGCTCTTGCCTCTCTCATGCATCGACGCCATGAGAAAAGCCCTCGCCATCGGACTCGAAGCCATCGAGACGCCCAACCTGCTCTGGGGGCTTCTGGCGAGCGAGCTTTCCCTCGTCCTGCTGCTTCTCTCCTCCGATAGACTCTCTCCCGTCTTGATCCGTTCACTCCAACTCTTCCTCCGGTTCTAGGAGCCTCGAGCGCGCCCCATGTCGCAGGGAGGATCCGCTCCGCCCGGGCTCGCCGCCCATGGTCCGCGCGAAGTGTCGATGAGCATCCCGGTTGCGCCGGAGATGGAGATCGTCGCCACGGCGCAGGCCGCCGCCCTCGGCGAGTATCTCGCCATGACGCGGGATAAGATCGACGAGGTCAAGCTCGCGCTCGTGGAAGCGTGCATCAACGCGTTCGAGCACGCCGATTGCCGCGACGAGCAACTGCACCTGACGTTTCGGCTGGGCCAGGAGCCGAAGGGGAGGGAGTGGCTCGAGGTGGAGGTCCTGGACAAGGGCAAGGGGTTCGACAAGGCCGCGGTGGAGGAGCCGAGCATCGAGAATTGCTTCGTCAGCCACCGCAAGCGCGGCTGGGGCCTCCAGATCATCAAGAGCCTGATGGACGAGGTCGAGATCACCTCGGGAGGGTGGGGGACGCGGATTCTCATGAGGAAATACAAGTGAGCGAGTCCTGCAAGGTGTCCTCGGAGCGCCGGGGCGACGTCGTGATTCTCTGGACGGACGGCTACATCAACAACCAGGGGGGCGAAGAGATCGCGCGCGAGGCCTACGTTCACCTCGAGCAGGGAGCGCGCGGGCTCGTACTGAACCTGGAGAAGACGCGCATCGTGAACTCGATCGGCATCTCGATCCTGATCGAGGTGCTCGAAAAGGTGATGGACCGGAAAGGGGCGCTCGCGTTTTGCGGTCTCACGCCGACCATCGACAAGACCTTCCGCATCATGGGGCTGGCCCAGTACGCCGAGATCTACCCGACCCAGGAGGAAGCGATCCGGGGCGTCGACGCGAAGACCGCCTGATCCGCCCACGGCATGAGCACCCCGGCATCGACCTCCGCCCCCGCCCGCATCGCCGAGCTCTGGAAGCGGATCGGAACGGTCCTCGCAGGGGACAGCCCACTGCAGGCGCGCATCGCCGAGGCGGCGCTCGCCGCCACGGGGGCGCGTGATGTAACGCTGTACTTCCGGGAACGCGAAGCCTGGATCCGGGCCGGAGAGGGCCACGGCGGGGTCGAGCCCGGAGAAGTCCCGGACCCGATGCCTCACGGCATCTTTCGCCGCGAGGACGACCTGTGGCTGCCCCTCCGGGCCGAGGGCGAGCTCCACGGGGCCCTGCGCCTCTTCGGGCTGCCCGACCCCGAGGCGCCGGAGAGCGCGGCGCTGCTGGCCTTCCTGCTGGGGTCGCTCGTCGGCGCGCACCGTCTGGCGCGCCAGGTCCGGGATGCGGAGTTCGAATTGAAGTCGAGGCTCCTCGAGCTCGAGTCCCTCTATGACCTCGGGCTTTCGCTCGGCGGGCAGCTCGATCTTTCCGCCCTCGCCGACGAGGTCCTCTTCCGGTCGATCTCGCTGACGGACGCCGGCAAGGGCACGCTCGTCCTCTTCGAGGAGTCGGGCGCCGTGCTTCTGGAAAGAAGCGTCGGCGGCGAGGTGCTCGCGGGCCGCGACGCCGCGGCCTGGACGCTGCCGGAGGGCGGCGTCATCAACAACGCGGCGGCCTCGGTGCCGACGGCCGGAATGAAGCTCGCGGCCTGCGAGAAGTGCCTGGCTGTGGCGATTTCCGTTCCGGGCCGGCGGCTGGGCGCGCTGGCGGTGGCCGACAAGGAGTCGCGCGACGGCCGCGTCCTCGACTTCACGCCCACCGACGCGCGCCTGCTGTCGCTCTTCGCGAACCAGGCGGCCGCTGCCATCGAGACCGCTCGGCTCCACAAGGACGCGATCGAGAAGGAGCGGATCGAGCGCGAGCTCGAGCTGGCCGCGGCGATCCAGCGTCAGATCCTGCCCCGGGACCTGCCGGTCGTGGCCGGGCTCGAGATCGCCGCGAAGAACGTGCCCACCCGCCAGGTGGGCGGCGACTACTTCGACTTCTTCCCGCTCTCGGGCGGGCGGCTCGCCTTCCTGGTGGCCGACGTCTCGGGCAAGGGCGTGCCGGCCGCGCTCCTCGTGTCGACCGTCCACGCCGCCGTGCACCTGCAGATCGACGAGGCGAAGACCGTGGCGGAGCTCATCGGCCGCATCGACCGGCACCTCCAGAAGTACGCGGCGACCCGCAAGTTCCTGACCTGTTTCTTCGGGCTGATCGAGCCGGACTCGGGGACCCTGCGATACGTTTCCGCGGGACACAACCCCGCGCTCTTGCGGCGCGCTTCCGGGGCCGTCGAGCAGATCAAGGCGACGGGAGTGCCGATCGGGATGTTCCCCAACTCCTCATGGAAGGAGGAGACGGTGGCGGTGGAGCGGGGCGACCTTCTCTGCGTCTACAGCGACGGCATCACCGAAGCGCTCGACGCGGCCGACGAGGAGTTCGGCCTCGACCGCCTCGCCCGATTGATGTCCGCGGGCGCGCCGGGAGAGATTTGCGAGAAAGTGTTCGACGCGGTCGCGGCCTTCGCCGGCGACGTGCCGCAGTACGACGACCAGACGCTGCTGCTGCTCAAGAGGAGCTGACCCCGGTCGGATAAGATTTGGCCGTGTTTCCGCTACTACGCTCCTCCCCGCGGCAAGACGGCGGCGCCTCGAGACTCGGGCGCGCGGCCGCCCGCGCGGCGGTATTCTTGCTTTCCTCGGGCCTGGCCGCCCCGGGCTGCGGCCGGAAACCGGAGGAGGCGCCGAGAGTGTCGGGTCGGGACGACGCGACTGCCGGACAGCGCGCGCGGATGGTCGAGACCCAGATCGCCGCGCGCGGCGTGCGCGATCCGCGCGTGCTCGCTGCCATGCGCAAGGTGCCGCGGCATCTCTTCATCGGGCCCGCGGAGCGCGCGAGGGCCTACGAGGACCAGCCCGTGCCGATCGGCGACAACCAGACGATCTCGCAGCCCTACATCGTCGCGCTGATGACGGAGCTGCTCGAGCTTCCCCCAAAGGCCCGGGTGCTCGAGATCGGCACGGGCTCCGGATACCAGAGCGCCGTCCTCGGGGAGCTCGCGACCGAGGTGTACTCAATCGAGATCCTGCCCGAGCTCGCGCGGGCGGCGGGGGAAACGCTCAAGGAGCTCGGCTACGCCAACGTCGTGGTGCGGGAGGGCGACGGCTACCACGGCTGGTCCGAGCACGCGCCCTTCGACGGCATCATCGTGACCGCGGCCCCCGAGCGCATCCCGCAGCCGCTGCTCGAGCAGCTCGCGCCGGGCGGGCGGATGGTGATTCCGGTCGGCGGATTCTTCCAGGAGCTCAAGGTCTTCACGAAGGACCGCGACGGGCGCGTCACGGAGAAGGACATCATCCCCGTGCGGTTCGTCCCGATGACCGGGGAGATCGAGAACGAGAAGACGCCGGAGAGTCAGTAGACCTCCCCTTTGTCATCCCGAGCTCGACACGTCCCTGAGGCGATCAAGTCCGGGATCCCTCGCTGCGCTCGGGATGACGGACGAAGCTGTCGCTTCGTCCGTCAGTTCCCTGCCCCCTGGATCACGCCCTCGGCCAAAACGATCTCGACGCGGCGGTTCTTCGCGCGCCCGTCTGGCGTGGCGTTGTCGGCAACCGGAAACTTCGGGCCGTAGCCGGCGGCCGTCATGCGGGTCGCAGCCACGCCCTGCGACTGCAGGAACCCCATCACGGCTTCGGAGCGGTCCCTGGAGAGCCGCATGTTGAGCTCGTCGGAACCGGTGGAATCCGTGTAGCCCTCGATCCGCAGGTTGATCCTCGGAAACACCTGGACGATGCCCGCGAGCTTCGCGAGCGCGATCCGCGTGTTCTGCTTGAGTGTGGCCTTGTTGACGTCGAAAAGAATGTCGGGCAGGTTGACGACGACGCCCCGCGCCGTCTTCGTGATCTGCGCGACCGAGGAGAGCGCGCCGTCCAGCTGGCCGGCGAGGTCATCCCGCTGTTTGACCAGCCGCTCGTTCTCTCTCTTGAGCTCGATGTTCTTCGCCTCGAGGCCGGCCGCCACCGTGGCGACCTCCGCCGTCGTGCGCTCCGCTTCGGCTTTCGCCGCCGTGGCCTGCGTGGCGAGGGCCTCGGCCTTGCGCCGCGCCTCGTCGGCGTCGCGGCGCGCGGCATCCGCCTGTTCGGCGGAAAGGCCGGCCACGGCCGCCTTCTGCTGCGCGGCGGCCGCGTCGAGCTGCGCCACGGCCGCCTGCTGCTGGAGGGTCGACATCTGCTGCTGCGCCGCGGCCGCCTGCTGGCGGGCCTGGTCGAGCTGCTGCTGCGACTGGGCCAGCTGCTGCTGCGCGGCGACGGTCTGCTCGCGGGCCGCCACGGCCGCCTCGCGCGCGGCCAGCGTCTGCTGCTCGGCGGCGGCCGTCTGCTGTTGCGCCTGGACCTTACCCTGCTCGAGCGCCTGCATCTCGGCCGCGCGCTTGGCCGCGGCCACCGCGGCCGCCTCCTGCGCGAGGTTCCTCTGGGTGTCGCGGATTGCGGTCGAGGAGAGGGACAGGCTGCGGCGCGCATAGTCCGTGCCGACCTTCTTGCTGCCGGCCTTGAAGGAGTTGGCGGCCTGCGCCAGCGTGATCCCCGCGTCGCGGATCGAGTCCGGCGCGTATTTTTCGGCGCCCATCGCCCTGGCCTGATCGAGCACGCGCTGGGCCTGGACGATCTCCACCGGCTCGCTGCCCGAGTACTTCATGGAGCCGATCTGCTGGTTCCCGATCTTCGGCGCGGCAACGAATCCGGCGAAGGTGATGGGCGTGCTCTTCACTTTCTTCGGCGCGGGCGCGATGGACGTGAAGCAGACGAGGTCGGACGGCTTGAGCACGAGGTTGTACGGCTCGGCCGTGATCATCAGGGCGAACTCCTTCTGGCCGGTCCGGTACTTGCCGCTGCCGGAGGAGGCGAGAACGATCAGCTCCCCGAGATTCTCCGCGTTCCCGTCGCGGGCGATGGCCCAGACGACGTACGACGTCGCGTCGCCGCCGAAGAGGATCGCGGGCGGAAGCTTGCTGTACTCGACTTCAACCGAAGCCTGCCCGCCCTTGAAGTTCACCGAGGCCTCGGCCTGGGCGGGGGCGACGCGCGCGGTCGCCGCCATCTTGAGGTCGACGCTCGAGCGCTCGGGAAACTGGACCACGGAAAGCGGCGTTTCGGTGGCCGCCAGGGGCAGCGCGGCCAGGCAGAAGGCCGCCAGGCCGCCCAGAAATCTCCGGAAAGTCGGGATGTTCACGTTCGTCCTCCTCGAGCCCGTTTCGGGCAGATGTTCGGGAATTTCACCGGGCGGCAGACTATATTGCGGCTCGCGTGGGCGCGTCAATGCCGGAGGGGCATTTTGTACTAGGCTCCGCGCACTGCTCGGGGACAGGTTCCATCGAGGGGGCGAAATGAGCGACCCGGTCGTCCTGCACCGACTCCAGTTCGCGTTCACCATCATCTACCACTACCTCTTCCCGGTCCTGACGATGGGCCTGGCCTTTCTCATCGTCGTGATGAAGGCGTTCGGCCTGCGCAAGGGCGGCGAGCGGTGGAACGACGCGGCGCGATTTTGGATCCGGATCTTCGGCATCAACTTCGCCGTCGGTGTGGTGACCGGTATCCCGATGGAGTTCCAGTTCGGGACCAACTGGGCGCGGTTCTCTCGCTACGCGGGCAACGTCATCGGGCACACGCTCGGGATGGAGGGCCTGTTCGCGTTCTTCCTCGAATCGTCTTTCCTGTCGCTGCTGGTGTGGGGAGAGAAGCGGCTGTCGCGGCGGGGCCACTTCTTTGCGGCGGTCGCCCTGTTTCTCGGCAGCTGGCTCTCGGGTTATTTCATCACCGCGACCAACGCCTTCATGCAGCACCCCGCGGGGCACGCGGTCGGCCCGGACGGGACGCTGCGGCTGGCCGACTTCGGGGCTTTCCTTTTCAACGGGTGGGCGATTGCCCAGTACGCGCACAACATGGTCTCGACCGTCGTCACCGCCTCGTTCGTCGTCGCGGCGCTCGGTGCGTTCTACCTTCTCCAGGGCCAGCACCGCGAGCAGGCGGTCCTGTTCCTGCGACTCGGAGTCATCTGCGGGCTCGTGTCGAGCGTCCTCGTCGCCTTTCCGACCGGCGACCGCCAGGCCAAGCTCGTGGCGCTTCACCAGCCGGC
This sequence comes from Thermoanaerobaculia bacterium, assembly GCA_041483715.1. Lineage (GTDB taxonomy): Bacteria > Acidobacteriota > Thermoanaerobaculia > UBA5066 > Gp7-AA6 > DAHUXD01. The sequence goes on along the minus strand of JBGPGG010000007.1, from coordinate 10,458 downwards.
CACGCTCGCCGCGATGGAAGGTCGATTCCGCGGCGGACCGGACGCAGGGCTCAACCTCATCGGCCAGCCCGACGTGCGCGGCCGTCGTCTCGACAACGCAATCGCGGTCCCCGGGGCCCTGTCCTTTCTGGCCTACGGGCACTTCTACAGCGACGTCCGCGGCCTCGACGAGTTTCCGGAGAAGGACTGGCCGGACCAGATCGCCCTGCTCTACTACGCGTTTCACATCATGGCGGGCCTCGGAACGATCCTCGCGGGGATCATGCTGGTGGCGGGCCTGCTCGCCTGGACCGGGCGGCTCGAAAGGAGCCGCCCGATGCTCTGGGTCCTGATGCTCTCCTTCCCCTTCCCCTACATCGCCGTGATCGCGGGCTGGATGACGGCGGAGCTCGGGCGGCAGCCGTGGCTCGTCTACGGGCTCCTCCGGACCGCGGACGGGACCAGCGCCACGGTGCACGCGGGCACGGCACTGTTCACCCTGATCGGTTTTTGCGGCCTGTATCTGGTGCTCGGCGTCCTGTTCCTCTTCCTGATCGCGCAGGAGATCGGCCGGGGGCCCGCGCGCCGGGGCAACGTCTCGGCGAAGGCGGTGTCCCATGCATGAGATCTGGTACGCCATCGTGGCCTTCATGCTGACGGCCTATGTCGTGCTCGACGGCTTCGACTTCGGGGCCGGCGCGCTGCACCTCTTCGTGGCGCGGACCGACACGGAGCGGCGCGAGGTGCTGGCCGCGATCGGCCCCTTCTGGGACGGCAACGAGGTCTGGCTGCTGGCGGCCGGCGGCGCCCTCTTCGTCGGCTTCCCTCGGGTGCTCGCCTCGGGCATCTCGGGCTTTTACTTCGCGATCTTCCTCGTTCTCTGGAGCCTGATCCTGCGAGGAATCTCTCTGGAGTTCCGCAGCCACGTCCGCGACACGGTCTGGCGCCAGTCCTGGGATTTTTTCTTTTCGTTGGCGAGCGTGCTGCTGCCCATCTTCTTCGGCGCCGCTCTCGGAAATCTGCTGCGAGGAGTGCCTCTCAACGCGGAGGGGTGGTTCGAGCTCGACCTCTTCACCGACTTCTCCGCCCGAGAGCCGGTCGGTATCCTCGACTGGTACACGGTGCTCGTGGGCGTCTTCGCCCTGGCGGCTCTGGCGGCGCACGGCGGGACCTTCCTCGTCTGGAAAACGGGTGGCGCCGTCCAGGCGCGCAGCCGGGCCGCCGCGCTGTGGTTGTACTGTGTCGCCGCGGCCCTGTGGCCGATCGTCACGATCGCCACCACGCGCGTCAATACCGGTTTTCTGCCGGCGCTGGCCTCGCGCCCGCTCTCGTGGCTCCTGGCCGCGGCCGCGCTCGCGGGGCTCGGCGTCCTGTTCCGGGGCTTGCGCGGCAAGAGGGACTTCGCGGCGTTCCTCGGTTCCTGCACGTTCCTCGCCGGTCTCTCGGCCGCGACGGCGGTGTGCGTGTTCCCGGTGATGCTCCGCGCGATAAGTGACCCCTCGCTGTCCCTGACCGCACGCAACGCCGGCGGGGATCCGGCGGGCTTGAAGACGGCGCTCGGCTGGTTTGTCGTCGGCCTGCCGCTCGCGCTCTTCTACTTCGGTCTCGTCCACCGCCTCCACCGCGGCAAGGCCGTCGCGCACGCCGACGGGGAAGGGTATTGAGGCGGACGGGGCGAGCCCTCGCGCAGCGGGCAGAGTCGGTGGCCCGATCGGGCTCGCGCCGAGTCGTGAGAGCCGCCGAACGGCGGATGCTCGCTGTGCTCCGCGTGCTGGCCCCCATCCTGGCTCTTGCTGGACCCGCCGCGGCGCAGGACGTCACCACCCAATTCTGGCCTGAGGTCGACACGTTCATCCGGCTGAGCGACAAGATGCGAATCTACGTTCCCCTCAGCAGAACGAAGGAAGGGGACGGCAACTCGGATCAGGACGGGACCACCGGGATCTATTTCGACTACTACACCTCACCCATCGCGAAACTCGCCTTTGCGGCGCCGGCCGACTCCTCCCGCACGCGTCGGCTGCTGCTTCGAGCCGGCTACGGCTACACGGCGGCAGGCGACGGCCAGCCGGCCACCAATACGCTAGAGGCGGAGGTGACCGGGCGACTGTTCCTTCCCTGGGAGGTTCTCGCAAGTGAACGGAATCGCTTCGACCTGAACTTCTCAGGCGGCGAGTTCGATCCGCGCTATCGAAACCGCCTCCGGTTCGAGCGCAACGTCGTCCTCGGCAAGCCGACGCTGACCCCGTACGTCTACGGGGAGTTCTTCTACGACTTCAACGACGGGGATTGGAACAAGACCCGCGTGGCGGCGGGCCTGGAATTTCACATGTGGGAGAGGTTCGTGCCCGAGGTGTACTTCCAGCGCGACTACAACAAGGGGTCGAGCGGTGACGTCAACGGCTTCGGGCTGGTCCTGAGCATCTACCTGAAGTAGCGGGACTTGCTCACCGGCGACGCCTTTCGTTCAATCGGCGGGCAGGGCGCGGAGGTATTGGTCGACCAGGCGCGCGAACTCGGTGAGGTCCTCGAGGACGGGTCACCTTTCCGCGAGCTTGAGCTCCGCCCAGCCGAGCGCGTGGCCGAGCGCGCGCTTGACCTCGACGACCCGAGCGGGGCGAAGAGATCCGATCCGTGAAACGAGCCTCTTCTTCGGCACCACGTGCACGTTATCGAAGTTAGCGACGGAGCGGCGGTTGAGCCCTTCCGATCGGCCCAGGCTCACCTCGACCGGTATGCTCCGGATGGTCGACGTCACCTCGGCGACGATGAAACGGCTGAGGTACTCGTACGCCCCGTCGCGTGACAGCAGAAGGACGGGGCGCCGGCCGACGGGCGCCGGCATCTGTGCCCACCAGATTTCGTACTGTCTCAGGGTCGTCTCTTCCCCGGTCGCGGTGGCCGGGCCTCCCAGGCCTCGGGATCGAAGAAAGCCTCGGCGTCGTCGGGCTGTCGCGCGTAGGCTTGCGCCATGCGCTGTTCCTGGGCGGCATCGAGGGCTTTGCGAAGCGCCTGTCTCAAGAAGTCGGAACGCTTTCGGGCCCGGCTCGGCGCCACGGCTTCCAGCTCCCGGGCCGTGGCCTCGTCGACCTCGACTATGAGCTGCCTGGTCATACTACTAGTATAGTCTTTGTCGTATTAGAGGCAAGCGGCCTCCGAAAATATCCGACCGCGGCCATTCCGCCACGGCCCCGAGCGGGACGGCGAGGCGGTGAGCCCGGGCGAGCACAGCGGGCCTACGTTCACATGACGCCTTGTTCTCCTCGGTTTGTTCCTGACTCTACTCGCTCGACTTGTTGTTCCTCTGGGCCTGCTCGAGCTTCTGGATGTCCGCCGGCGACAGCTGCGGGCGATCCATCTTGATCGTCAGCTTGTTGAGCTTGGCCGTTAGGGCGAACGGGGGCAGGTAGTCCGCGTCGTTGACGCCGGTCAGGGTGTCGGAGCCGATGTCGAAGCTCTCGTCCCACTGAAGGATCATCGGCAGCGTTTTCGCCATCGGCTTCGTGTCGACCACCTTGCCGTCCACTTTGAGCGTGCCCGTGCCGGGACGGCCGACGCCGCTGAAATCGTTGAAGGCCAGCGTGCCGGCGCCCAGGCCGTCGTACTTGAAGTCGAACTCGACCATGTGCCGGCCGGGGGCCAGCGCCTCGGGGCCTTCCCACTTCAGGCGCTCGAGATCGACCATGTTCCACAGGAACACCGGCTTGCCCTTCAGCAGGTAGAAGCCGTAACCGGCGAAGCGCCCGCCCGAGGTCAGGATCATGCCCTCGGCGCCGCCTTGCGGCACCTCGATATCGGCGCTGATCGTGTAGGAGGTGTTCAGCAGCAGCGGCGAGTCGCCCTGCGGCAGGCCGACCATCGGCCGCGTGTAGACGAACTCGCTGCGCCCGGCGGTGATGTTCGGCCGCGGGGCGACGATGCGGGCCGCCACCGACGCGTCCAGCGGGAACACCTGGTACTTCTTCGCCTCGCCGATGAACGACTCCTTCATCTCCTTGACCTTCTGCGGGTTCTTCGCCCCGAGGTCGGCGGTCTGGCTGAAGTCGGTGTTGAGGTTGAAGAGCTGGAGCACCTGGTTGTTCAGCGGGTCCGGATTCGCCGGACCGAAGGCCTCCCACGGCGCGCGGTTGACCTTGGTGCTTAGGAACCAGCCGTTCTCGTACAGCGCCCACTGGCCCATCATCTCGAAGTACTGCTTCGTGTGCCGCGTTGGCGCCTTGGCGTTCGTCGCGTCGAAAGTGTAGGCAAAGCTGGTGCCTTCGATCGGCGCCTGCTTGATGCCGTCCACCATATCGGGCGCGCGGATACCGGCGGCCTCCAGGATCGTCGGCACGACGTCGATGACATGCACGAACTGATCGCGCAGGGCGCCCTTGTCCTTGATGCGCGCCGGCCACGACACCACCATGTTCTGGTTGACGCCGCCCAGCTGCGAGGCGTTCTGCTTGAACCAGGAGAACGGCGTGTCGAAGGCCCACGACCACCCGGCCGACATGTGGTTGTAGGTCTGCTCGGTGCCCCAGACGTCATAGAACTTGAGCTGGACCTCGGCGGGAAGCTTGTTGAGGCCGTTGAAGAACGCCACTTCGTTTGGCGTGCCCAACGGCCCGCCCTCGGCGGACGTGCCGTTGTCGCCGTTGATGTAGATGATCAGCGTGTTCTCGAGCCTGCCGAGGTCCTCGAAGGCCTGGATCACGCGGCCGATCTCGTAATCGTTGTACGCGGCGTAGGCGGCAAAGACCTCGACCTGGCGGATGAAGAGCTTCTTCTCGTCGGCGGTCAGCTGGTCCCACGGCTTGAGAACGTCCTTCGGCCACGGCGCGAGCTGGGTGTCCTTCGGGATCACGCCCAGGCGCTTCTGGTTCTCGAAGATGGTCTGGCGCAGCTTCTCGTACCCGCCGTCGAAGAGCTTCATCGCGTGGATCTTGTCCACCCACGCCTGGGTCGGGTGGTGCGGCGCATGCGTGGCGCCGGGCGCGTACTTGATGAAGATGGGCTTCGACGGGGCGATCTGGTGCATCCTGGTCATGTAGTCGATCGCGTCGTCGGCCATCCCGGTGACCAGGTTCCAGGTGCCGGTCGGCTTGCCCAGGAACGGGTAGATCTGGGTCGTGTTGCGGAAGAGGTTCGGCTGCCACTGGTTGGCGTCGCCGCCGATGAACCCGTAGAAGTATTCGAAGCCCATGCCGTTCGGCCACTCGTCGAAGGGGCCAGCCTGGCTGGCGGCGAAAGCCGGCACGTTGTGGTCCTTGCCGAACCACGCGGTGGCATAGCCGTTTTCGACCAGGATGCGGCCGATGGTGGCCTTGTCCTTGGCGATGATGCTGTTGTAACCGGGGAAACCGGTGGACTGCTCGGAGATCACGCCGAAGCCGGCCGAGTGGTGATTGCGCCCGGTGATCAGCGCGGCGCGCGTGGGCGAGCACAGCGCGGTGGAGAACATGCGGTTGTAGCGCAGGCCCTCCTTCGCGATGCGATCCATGGTCGGCGTCGGAATGACGCCGCCGAAGGTGCCCGGCACGCCGAAGCCGGCGTCATCGGTGATGATGAGCAGCACGTTCGGCGCGCCCTTCGGCGGCACGACACGCGGCGCCCACCAGGGCTTCGACTGGAGGGCGTCGTCCTTGATCACGCCGCCGAACGGCGGGTCGGGCGGCGGGAGCTGCTTCCCGTCGATCGACGTCGTCCCCGCCGGGGAGCCTGGCGGGGCGGCCTGCTGCGCGAAGACTGGGAGCGCGAATGCCAGAGCCAGGGAAAACAGGACGAAGCGGAATCTCCTCGGTTGCATGCGAAAGCCTCCTTGCTTCAATTAAGGCCCGTGGTCGACCGGCGAAACACTAACTCAATTCCGGAACGGCGAAAAGGCGGCTGCGGCTTAAAGGTGCACGGTGGCACGTCCTGATACAAACCTGTAATTTGAGAATCGGCTTGCGGTATAGGCTTCGCGCAATGTCTGGCGATCGCTCGATGCCCTCGCGAGGCCTCTTCCTTGCCGCCCAGGCAGCGGCGACGCGAATGATGGGCTACGGCGACACGCACGTCGGGATCCTGTCCGATGCCGACGCGTTGAAGGAGCTTTCGCGCGTGCTCGACGCGACGACCGGGAGCGGGGCCGTGAAGCCGTGATCCGGCGCCCGCGATTCCTTTCGCATGCCTGGTGGACGGAGCAGGGCCTCTCGGCGATGCTTGTCTTTCTGGCCCTCGCGCTCTTCGTGGGCGCCCCGCTCGTCGCCACCGGGATCGCGGGGCCCCAGGTTTTCGACGTGCTCTTCTCGTTCCTGCTCCTGTCGGGCGTGATCGCCGTGTCGCGCCGGAGGCCGCTCACGATCGCCGTTTCCGCGCTGACGCTGACGACTCTCGCCGTGAAGTGGGCGAGCTACTCGGGAACGGCTATCGGCCTCTGGGGCAACATTTTCCCGATCCTGTGTCTTTTGGTTCTGACGGCGTTCGTCCTGGAACAGGTTTTTAGTGAGGGGCCGGTCACGGGCTACCGCATCCAGGGCGCGGTTGCGGTGTATCTCCTGCTCGGCTTGATCTGGACTCAAGCCTACGAGTTGCTTTACCGAATCCGACCCGACGCGTTTCACTTTTCGCAGGCCGAGCCCAATTTGACGCACGGCCTGGCGTACTACAGCTTCGTGACGCTGACGACGGTCGGTTATGGCGACATCACGCCGGTCCATCCTGTGGCCCGCAGCCTGGCCATGGCCGAGGCCCTCGTCGGCCAGCTCTATCCGGCGATCCTGATCGGCCGGCTCGTTTCGCTCCAGATCAGCGCGCGAGAGGGGCGCTGACGGCTGCGGCCGTCGTCGCGGCCTGGAATCGAGCCCTCGGCGAGATCATGGGGGCGTTCCTCGCCGACCTCAAAGCCGTCCTTTCGCCGCGTCCCTAGCATTCGGCGGCGCGTCGGCTAGACTCCGTCCGCCCATGGCCGAAACCGACAATGCCCCGGCCCCGCCGGGTCCGCTGCGCGACGGCGTCCTCGCGTTTGAGAGCGCCGGAACCGCGGTCGCTTTCCCATCCCAGACGGTGTACCTGCGCCGCGACGGCTTTCCGGACCCGGGGAAAGAAGGCCAGGCTCTTTGAGAATGCGACGTCGCTTTCTCACGGCAGCGCTCGCGGCGGCGCTTCTTTCGGGCGCCGGGATCCTGTTCGCCGAGTCGCTCCGGACCTTCGCGCCGGCGGCGTCGGGATCCGGTTTCGCGGAATCCTTTGACTTGGCGCTCGAGAGTGCGCGGACTCCGGCGCAGGTCTCCTTCGAGTTCGTGGCCGCGACGCGCGCCGACTTCCCGGGGGCGAATCGTGCGGTCTGGGCGGAGGCCGAGGCTGCCCCGGCCCCGCAAAAGAAGGAGAAGACCTTCTGGATCGCTGTCGCGTCGGCGGGAGTGCTGGCCGGCGCCGCCTACAACTCCTTTTTTGACGGGGAGAGGGAGAAGTTCCACTTCACGGACGAGGGGTGGTTCGGCCGGAACACATATTCCGGCGGCGGCGACAAAGCGTCCCACTTCGTCTCGTTCTACATCGTGAGCAGGCTCATGTCGGGGGTCTTTCAGGAGCTGGACGCGCCCACGGACCGCGCGCGCCTGCTCGGATTCGGCGTTGCCCTCGCGGCCGGGCTCATGAACGAGATCGGCGACGGGTACATCCACTACGGTTTTTCATATGAGGACCTCATCGCGGACACGCTGGGCGCCGCGGCGGCGCTCGGCATCGAGCACTACGGCCTCGACGATCTCCTCGGCTTTCGGGCCGGCCTCCTTCCCGGCCCGGAAATCGTTTGCTGCCCCTACGGGGGCATCGGCAAGGACTACACGTTGGAGATCTACACGGGCGACCTCAAGATCGCGGGTCTCGGCGCGCGCGCGAAGTTCAATCCCGGGCCCGCTCGCTTTCTTCTGTTTTCAGCGACCTACGGCAGCAAGGGCTATCCCTATTTGGATCCCGTCGTCCGCGAACGGCAGATCGGATTCGAGGTGGGCCTCAACTTTGGCCAGATCATGAAGGAGATCGGTGTCCCGCCGCAGAAGTGGTGGGGCAAGATCCTTTACTTCGTGTTCGATGTGATCCGCTTCCCGTACACGCAGATCGGCATGTACTACGACCTGAACAACGGGAAGTGGCGCGGGCCCGGCATCGGCGACAGCTTTCCGAGAGGTCCATGAAGGCGGCGTCTTGCTTTCTTGCGGGAGTGCTCGCGGCAGCGACTCTCCCGGGCGCCGGGATCGCGTCCGCCGAGTCGTTCGAGGCCTTCGCGCCGGCGGCGCCCGGCAACGGCTTCGCGGAGTCGTTCGATCGCGCGCTCGAGGCCGAGCGCCTGCCCGTCATCGCGATCGGCGACGCGGTCCTCGCGGCGGGGGAAAACGCTCCGGAGCCGCCGGAAGTGAAGCGCCCGCACACGATCTGGATCGGCGTACTCTCCGCGATCGCGATCGGCGGGTCCTACTACAACGCCCGCAGCGACAGGCCCCAGTATCCCTTCCACGTCACCCGGGAGGGCTGGTTCGGCCAGAATACCTACGCGGGCGGCGCCGACAAGGCCTCCCATTTCGTCTCGTACTACATCGTGGGCAAGCTCCTGGCCGGCGTCGACATGGAGCTCGGCATGTCGCGGGACAGCGCCGCGCTGGTCGGCGCGGGGACCTCGGTGCTCGCGGGGCTGGCCACGGAGCTCGGCGACGGGACCAACAAGTACGGGTTTTCCTACGAGGACCTCCTGATGGACTCGTTGGGCGCCGCGACGGCGCTCGGCATCGCCCACTATGGCCTCGACGACCTCATTGGCTTCCGCGCGGGCCTCGTTCCGGCTCCGACAGCGGTCTGCTGTCCCTACGGCGGCACGGGCAAGGACTACACCGCCGAGATCTACGCGGGCGACCTCAAGATCGCCGGCCTCGGCGCGCGCGCGAAGTTCAACCCCGGGCCCGCGCGCTTCCTGCTCTTCTCGATGACCTACGGGTCGAAGGGCTATCCGTACTCCGATCCCATGGTGCGCCAGCGCCAGATCGGCCTCGAAATCGGCCTGAACTTCGGCGAGATCCTGAAGGCGATCGGCGTGCCGCCCGACAAGTGGTGGGGCAAGATCCTGTACTTCGGCTTCGACGTGCTGCGACTTCCCTACACGCAGATCGGCATGTACTACGACCTGAACAACGGCAAGTGGTACGGTCCCGGCATCGGCGACAGCTTTCCCGGAGGCGGCCGGTGACGGCGGGTGGAGGCGAACCCATGACAGCAGGCCGGGTTCCTTTTCGACGGACGCTTCGCGTCGTCTACCCGCCCGGCGAGGGCCGGGTCGCCCTGCGAACCGAGCAGGATTGCACCCTCCGGTGCTAATGCCAGGCCGGGCCCTCAAACTCACACTTTGAGAGACCTGACCCCACCTACCCGAGCTCGTCGAGGAGCTTGGCGACGAGTCCCGTCCAGCCGGTCTGGTGGCTCGCGCCGAGCCCGGCGCCGGTGTCGCCGTGGAAGTACTCGTGGAAGAGGACGAGGCCTTTCCAGTGCGGGTCGGTCTGGAAGGTCTCGTAGCCGCCGAAGACCGGGCGGCGTCCCTTGGCGTCGGGCAGAAAGATCCGCGATAGGCGCCGCGCGAGCTCGCGCGAGACTTCGTGCAGGGTCATCATCTGACCCGAGCCCGTGGGGCATTCAACCTTGAAGGCGTCGCCGAAGTACATGTGGTAGCGCTTGAGCGACTCGAGGATCAGGTAGTTGATCGGAAACCAGACGGGACCGCGCCAGTTGGAGTTTCCGCCGAAGAGCTGCGTGCGGGACTCACCGGGCTCGTAGTCGAGCCGGAAATTCATGCCGCGGGCGGTGATCTCGCAGGGGTGCTCGCGGTGGTACCGCGAGACCGAGCGGATGCCGTAGGGCGAGAGGAACTCCGACTCGTCGAGCATGTAATTCAGAAGGTGCGTGAGCTGCTCCGGCCGGACGACCGACATGAGGAGGCGCTCCTCCTGCCCGTGCTGCGTCATCGATGCGCAGGCGCTCGTCAGGTCCTGCCGGTGCGCGAAGAACCACTCCATGCGCCGCTTGAAGCTGGGGAATCGGTTGATGAGCGCCGAGTCGCCGGTGACGACGGCGGTCAGCGGCAACAGGCCCACGAGCGAGCGGACCCGGATGGGGATCTGGCGCCCGTCGGGTCCATGGAGCTCGTCGTAGAAGAAGCCGTCCTCCGCGTCCCACAGGCCCAGGCCCCCGTCGTCGGGGCGCTGGACCGCGTGGGCGATGTAGACGAAGTGCTCCCAGAACTTGCTTGCGACGTCCTCGTAGACGGGCTCCTCGGCGGCGAGCTCGAGCGCCATGCCGAGCAGGTTTAGACAGTACATCGCCATCCAGCTCGTGCCGTCGGCCTGCCCGAGCACCCAGCCGTCCGGCAGCTTCATGTTGCGGTCGAAGATCCCGATGTTGTCGAGCCCGAGGAACCCGCCCTGGAAGATGTTGTTGCCGAGCTCGTCCTTGCGGTTGACCCACCAGTCG
>JBGPGG010000006.1:0-50630 GCA_041483715.1 Thermoanaerobaculia bacterium | reverse complement strand
CTCTCTCTCGTTCGCGGTTCTTCTGGTGCGCCGCAAGACGGGTCGGGACATCCGGACCGAGGGCTCTGGCAATGCGGGCGCCACCAACGTGCTCCGCGCGCACGGCAAAGGGCTTGCGCTTTCCGTCGCCGCGCTCGACATCGCCAAGGGCGCAGCGGCGGTCCTTCTCGTCCGCATGGTCACCGCCGAACCGCGCTACGCGGCCGCCGCGGGATTTGCGGCCATCCTCGGTCACGTGTTCCCGCTCTACTACGGCTTCCGGGGAGGAAAGGGCGTCGCGACCGCCGTCGGCGCCTTCCTGGTTCTCGCGCCCGTGGCGACCCTCATTTGCGTGGGCCTGTTCGTCGCGGTGGTTGCCATCACGCACTACGTCTCGCTCGGCTCGATCATCGCAATGGTCCTGCTCCCGCCGATTGCCGGCGGGATCTTCCATGCGCCGGGACCGGTCGTCGCCGCGGCGGCGGGCACGGCCATTCTCGTTATCCTGAAGCACCGCGAGAATCTCAAACGGCTGGTGTCGGGGACCGAGCCGAAACTGGGGCAGAAGTGAAGGTCGCGGTTCTCGGTGCCGGTTCGTGGGGAACGGCGCTTGCGATCGAGCTAGCGCGCTCGGGGCACGACGTGCTCCTCTGGGGACGCGACCCGGAAGTGGCGGCGCGCATCGAGGCGGACGGCCGGCACCCTCGCCGGCTCACCGGCTACCCGATCCCAGCGACGGTGCGCGTGGGTTCCGATCTTCAGGACGCCTTCGCGCACTCCGAGACGATCCTCATTGCCGTGCCCTGTGCGTCCCTGCGTCCGCTGCTGTCACTCTCCCCGGCGACGTCGGGGCGGGGACTCAAGCTCGTTTCGACCGGGAAGGGGATCGAGCCCGACAGCTTGAAACGGATGTCGGAGATTCTCCGCGAGCGCTACCCGGAAGCCGCCGTGGCTGCTCTCTCGGGGCCGACGTTCGCCGAAGGCGTCGCGAAAGGGGATCCCACGGCTGCCGTCATCGCGTCGAGCGATGCGAAGGCGGTCGAGGAGCTCCAGGCGGCGCTCTCGAGCCCGACTTTCCGCCTGTATCGCTCCGACGACGTCACCGGCGTCGAGCTGGCGGGAGCGCTGAAGAACGTGGTGGCGATCGCGGCGGGCATCGTCTCGGGCCTCGGCTTCGGGCCCAACACGCTTGCGGCGCTCGTGACGCGGGGGCTGGCGGAGATCGGCAAGATCGTCCGCTCCCAGGGCGGCCAGGACCGCACCGTTCAGGGGCTCGCCGGGATCGGCGACCTGATGCTCACCTGCACCGGCCAGCAGTCGCGCAACCGGTTCGTGGGGGAGCAGGTCGGGCGGGGCAGGAAGCTCGCCGACGTGCTCGTCGAAATGCCGGAGGTCGCCGAGGGCGCACGCACGTGCCTGGCGGTGCCGAGGCTGGCGGGAGCGGCCGGCGTGGGCGCGCCGATCGCCGAGGCCGTCGTGCAGGTCCTCTACGAGGCCGTTCCCGCGCGCGAAGCGGTCGAGCGCCTGATGACTCGCGCCCTGCGGCCGGAGTAGCCGGACCCGGTCGTCAGGAAGCCTTCCGGGGCTCCAGCACGCGGATCGGCAGGACGACGGCCTGGAGGCCGGCAAACTGCAGACGACGCTGGATCGCGAACGCGGTCTCGTTGTGGAGGAGCCGGTAGTAGAACCGGTCGTTCTCGAACACGAGCTGTCCGAGATAGAAGATGGACCGGGGAAACTCCTTGCGCACCTCTTCGCAGAGCTCGACTACCGACTGGACGGCCTCGGTGCCGATCTCGAAGCGGTATTCGGCCTTGAATCCCAGCTTGTGCGCGAAGTCGCAGTACTTCTCCAGGTCCTCGATGGTGTGACGCTTCAGCGCCTCCACCTCCGAGTGGCCCTTGAAAATGGCCGAGTCGATCACTCCGACGGAGACGAAAACGTAACTCTTGTACTGATGCGGAAAGAGGGTCTGCACCGACAGCACGGTGTGGACGCCGAGCCCCGAAAAGCCGTTGACCAGCATGACGGCGACGGGCTCGTCGTGGCGGATCTCGCCGCCCTCCTGCTTGTGCGGCCGGACGGGGATGTCGAGCAGCTGCTCGTCGAGCCTTCGCAGCTGCTCGCGGACGCGCAGGTAGTGGCGCTTGATCAGGAACGCAAGGCCGACGAGCAGGGCCGTGACGACGATCGTCATCCAGCCGCCCTCGAAGGCCTTCTCGTAGATGGTGATGATGAGGATGCACACGCAGAGCACGGAACCCGCGCCGTGCAGCAGCAGGCCCTTTTTCCAGGCCGCGTCGCGCCCCCGCTCCTGGATCCAATGGCGCGTCATGCCGATGAGGGTGAGGCTGAACGTGACGAACACGTTGATGGCGTACATGACGAGCAGGCTCGCCACGGATCCGTGCGTGTACCAGAGCGTGGCGGCCGCCGCGGTGCCCATCAGCCAGATGCCGTTGTTCGTGACGAGTCGGTCCGAGAGCTGCGCGAAGCGGCGAGGCACCCACGAGTCCACGGCCATGTTGGCGAGGATTCGGGGGCCGTCGAGGAAGCCGGTCTGGGCGGCGACAAAGAGGATCGCACCGGCCGCAATGAGCGTGAGGATGACGAGGAGTCTCCCCACGGCGAAGCCTCCGAGCGCCCATCCGCCGAACACGTTCTCGGCGAGGATAGCGTTCATGACCTTCGCGTGGTGAGGGCGGGCGCCCGTCAGGAGGTAGCCGAGGATGATGCCCGAAGCCGTGAAGGCGAGGGAGACGGCCATGTACAGCATCGTGCGCTTGGCGTTCGGCACCTTCGGCTCGCGCAGGATCTGGACGCCGTTGGAAACGGCCTCGATGCCCGTGTACGCGCCGGCGCCGAGCGAGTAGGCGCGGAGAATGATGAACAACATCGGAATGAATCCGATTTCGGCCGCCGTCGCGCCTGCCTCGCGTATGGCCCCGGTGTAGATCCCGGGCAGCTGCGTGAGATGGGTCGCCAGTGCGACGACGATCATCAGGAAATGGGTCGCGACGAAGACGAGAAAAATCGGCACCAGGATCTGGACGCTTTCCTTGACGCCGCGCAGGTTCAGGATGATCAGCACCGCGAGGACCACGAACTTGAGGAAGAACCGGTTGTGACTCCAGGTCTCGGGAAGGATGCTGAAGATCTGGTCGACGCCCGCCGCCACGGAGGTCGAGATGGTGAGGACGTAGTCGAAGATGAGGGCGCTACCGGAGACGACGCCGAAGCGCGGTCCGAGCAGCTTGGTTGCGACGAGGTAACCGCCGCCGCCGCCGGGGAAGAGCTCGATGACCTTGCTGTAACAGGCCGAGATGATCAGGACGGTGCCGGCGATCATCAGGGCGAGGAAGACGGAAAGGTAGGCGTGGGAGCCGAGAGCCTTGAAGGCTTCTTCGGGACCGTACGCCGAAGAAGAGAGGCCGTCGGCGCCGAGCCCCACCCACGCCAGGAAGGCGGCCAGCGTGACGCTGTGAAAGACGCGGGGATCCATCGGATCCCGCGCCTTCCCGACGAGGATTGTCTTGATCGTGTTGGGCAACGTGTTGGCCCTGTTGGGGCGGGTCGGGATTATGTTTTTTGGGGTCGGGGGAAGTCAATCGAGCCCGCTTCGTTATGGTAGCGTTTCGGCGCGGGGCCTCTCGTGGCGGGGCGCGGCGTTTCGCGACGAGAGGGTCTGTGGCCGGAGAAATCGAGCGTTCCCCGGAGGTTGTGCGGGAGAAGCTCTCGCGGCTGGGCGATGGGCGTGTGGCGGGCACGCTCATCTTTGACCGCGAGTTTTCCGGACGCGAGGTCTCCCGGTTCTACGCCCTTCGCAGCGACGGCGAGTTGAATCCGGGAGACTTCCAGCTCGCCGGCCGCGTGCTCCAGTACGAATGTCCGGAGTCGGACGAGCCGCGATGGAGACTTGCTGCCCAAATCTTCCTCGTCAAGTGCTTCCAGGCCAGGGCGACCGGACGAGCGGTCGAGCCGGCGGCCCGGCGCCACGATCCTGCCCGCCAGGGGTAGGGCTCGACCCTCGGGTTCGATTCCTCCGTCGGCGCATGCTATTTTTCTATAACGACGGCCCCATCGTCTAACGGTTAGGACACGGCTCTTTCAAGGCCGGAGCACGGGTTCGATTCCCGTTGGGGCCGCCAATTCATTCCAAACGACTTAACTTCGGTTTCCGACTCGTCGATTTTCGCGCCAGTGGCGCCGGAGTGGCGCCGCAACACTTCTCCGATCACTCCGAGCGCTTCCGTGAGGTGCGCGGGGGAGAGGTGCGCGTACTTCAACGTCATCCGGAGATCGGTGTGGCCGAGGAGTTCCTGAATCGTCCGCAGCGGCACGCCGGCGATCGCCAGCCACGAAGCGAAGGAGTGCCGCAGGCTGTACAACGTCAGCTCGGGCCGCATCCCTGACAGCCGCCGCGCCACGTCGAAGGCGCGCTGTACGTCTCCGACCGTGAAGCCGTGGCCGTCAGTCGGCGGACGAGATCTCCATGTCGGTGCGGGGGCTCTTCGCCGCCGGACCCGTGCCTCTGTTACCGATGTCCCCGGTCGTTCAACCCTCATGTCAAGATCCTCACCGCCTCTTGTGGCGTTGAGAACACAAAGCGGCTCCGCGCCGGGTGCGCAAGGAGCGCGGACAAACAGTGGTCGACCGCCTCGAAGATCTCCGGGCGAACGCCCGTACCAGCCACCTCGATCGCAAAGGCGAGATATGGCCGAGCCTGGGCGGCCAGCGCCCCGTCGAGCATTTGGCTGAACGTGTTTGGCGCTTTCCAACGCCTCCACATCGAGAGTGGGGTGTCCTGCCTGCGGTAGCGGAACCCGTTGTCAACTAGACGGCGGAGATAGGCCCGAGGTCGGAAGCCGAGGCGCAGTGATCCTGAGGTCAGGGGGATCATGCAGATGCGGCGAGAGCCTGACCGCAGCGGCCTGCGGAAATCCGACTCGGACGGCACATATGGCGCTCTCGGCACTCGTCGTAAGTCGGGCAACGAGCCCGTCCCTGGCGCCCCCGAGAGTGACGCCGGGAGTGACACCTCAATCGGTAGTCGGCCAGGCTCGACCGTGAGGTCGAACCGCACGCCCATCCGCTCAACCAGGTTAACCGACTCCGTGTTCACCCAAAAACTGCCGAATCGGAAGGCTAGGCAGCGACGGCCGACCGCTCGGGCGAACGCCTCCAGGGACGATTCCACGCAATGATCAATCCAGTGCTGGTCGGCGAAATCCTGAATCCAAACCTGCTCGGCCTCCACCCATCGATATGAATGGACATGGATGCCCAGCTCGTCGCCTTGTCGCTCGATCTCTTCGATGAAGCGGGGGTATCGGTCCATAGCCCAGGAGGCGCTTCCGTACGCCGCGGCAACCTGCGGATCCATACGGAAGAACCAAACGTAGTGGACAGGAGCCCCGGAGATCTCCTCGATGCGCGGCCTGAGCTCAGACAGGTAGCGTTGCATCCGCTCGTATCCGAGCCACGGCTCAGGCGAGTGGCGCCTCACCTGCCGTTGATCCGGCTCCACGTCGATGCAGAAGATCACGGGAATCTTGGAGGACATTCGGCGCATTAGTGGTCACCTTCTTGCACGAAGAGTGAGGGGAGGTCGCCACGGAGGCTGCAGTTGCCAGAAGCGCCACATCGCAAGACACCGCTGCATCTGACCCAAGCTCTGAAGATTTCGGGCGCTCAATAGAGAATCAAGACGTTTTCGCTCGGCGTAAACATCATACTCTCTTCCCGTCAGCCCCAGATGCCGGATGCATATCGCATCGATGATGCCGAGCCGACAGCCCTTCTCGTGGAGGTCTGACCATACGAGATCGAGCCCCCATCCCATCCCAAACGCCTCGGGAAAGGGAATCACGCTCGTCAGCCATTCCTTGCTGACCACGAACACAGGACCGACCTCAACGAAGGTTGTCAGACGAGCAAGCGTCAGCGCTCTGCGGATCGTGATCCCATGGCTCGAGTGGCTCTTCGCGTCATGCGCAGGCTGAGCGATCCCGAAGCCGCAACGTTTCGCCGCGCAGAGGAGCTGAGCAATGTTTCCCTTAGTGAACACCACATCATCATCGCAGACCACGAGGTGATCAACCGTCGGCAAAGGGATCACTTCGCAGAGTCGGTTGAGGAGTCGCATCCGGGGTCCCGGTCCGCTGCCGATAGTCCAATGCGAGAGGCCGGGAACCGGAGAGTCGAGGGCCCAGAGCGCGATAGTCAGCCCCGCGGGAACCGCCTCACTCACCATCTTCTCCACGTTCCTGGCGTTACGACTTCGATAGATACAGATAAGTCCCGCCCGATGGGCGCCCGGAGCATTGAAGAGAGCACCGGCTCGAAGTGGCGTGGGGTCTATTGCGTTGAGGACCGAACGAGAAGCCCATCGCGCCAGCCTTCGCGTCAGACCCACTGAGTGAGGCCCCCCGTCCACTTAGGGATAGGAGGTTCCTTTTCGGTGTACCCGGCGGCCCGGTCTGCCGCGACCCGCTGAACGGCCCGTGCCCCCCCGAGCGGGGATCCCGACGGCCCGCACGGGCAGGGAGTATGCATTACCGGCGGAGAAGCGAGCACATCGCACTGCTTGAGGCATTATCGCCTGTGTCCTGTGCTGACACCTCTCCCCTCGCTCGCCTGGCCCCTGTCCTGGAGGGGGAGGATCTCAATAAGCGGGACTGGCCACCGGCTGCGGGGCGTGCGGAGGCGGGCGAGAGACCTTCTCGCGCTTTCGGAGATGATCCAGGATGCGCTTGATGACCGCGGGTTGGGTGATGAAGCCCACCACGGCATCTCGCCTCAGCCATCACCGGGTGATGCGAAAGAGCCTGAAGCTCTCGAGAGCACTGGCCGGCCGCGAGCGCTCGACCGCGTCACTCCGGGCGCAGGGCTTCGACTGGGTCGAGGGAGGCGGCGCGGCGGGCCGGGAGCACGCCGGCCGTCAGGGCCGACGGCCAAACTGACGGCGAGGGCAGCCAGGATGAACTCGGGCGCCGTGGAGAGGGGCAGGGCCGGGACGGCCAGACGCAGGAGCCAGCCGACGCCCAGCCCGGCGAGCACGCCGATTGCTCCGCCGGCCAGCGACAGGAGCACCGCCTCGACGAGGAACAGCCGCACGACCTGGCGCGGTCTTTATGAGTGTCGGCGAGTCGAGGCGAATCGAGCCGAAGTCGGCTCAGTCCTTCTTCTTCACGCTTTCAAGGCCGGAGCACGGGTTCGATTCCCGTTGGGGCCGCCAACCCTGCAGTGCGATACTGGCACCATGCAGACGAATAGACGCAGTGTCGCTTCCGCTCTGGCCCTCGCAATTCTGGTTTGCATAGGGTGTGCGCAGACGCAGGCGGCGCAGAAGGCGCGGGACGATGCGAAGACGAAGGGCAAGTACAAGGTGCGGCTGACGACGGACGCCGAATCGGTCGTCGGCGTGTGCAAGTTCGTTGCGATGATCGAGCCCCAGCAGGACCCGATTGGGGCGATTCCCGTATCGCAGTATCCGGACTATTTCCGGATCGAGGCCGTGTACAAAGGCGCGGACACGGTTCTCGTGAGGGGGGGCAAGGTCGGCGAGGCTTATATCTGCGGGCCGGGGCCGCTCAATCCGGACGGGACCCTCAAGACCCAGTACGATTCGCCCCCGCAACACCCCTGACGCCCGGCCCATGATCCTGGGCTGGCCGTCGCTCTGCGATGCGGCGTCGCGGGGCCGCGCTGAGAGTGAGCTCGACGGAGCCGAAGTGGTTCCCTCGCTCGATGGGAGCCGCACTTTTCCGCCGGAAACGCGTTGCGTCCGGACTTGCGTGACTTAGAATCCGCGCGTGTTCGCGCGCCACAACCTGGATCGCTTTTGCCTCGGCCTTGTCGGTAGCCTCGCGCTCACGGCGGCAGCCCTGGCGAACGACCGGTTCGATGCTCCGGCCGTCGGGGACGTCGTTGCGGCGGGCACGTCGGTTGAAGTGCGGTGGAAGGCGTCCCTGGATGCGCGGGAGGCGACCGAGCTGGAGCTGGTCCTCTCCCTCGACGGAGGTCTCACTTTTCCGATTCGCGTCAGCCCCGAGATGTCTCCGCGTTCGACGGGCTTGCGCTGGAGCGTGCCGGACCTGCCGTCGGCACACGCGCGCCTGGCCGTGCGTTCCGGCTCGGGCGAGGGGAGCGAGGACGAGGCCCTGGAGTTCGTCAGCGGCGAGTTCACGATCGTGTCTACCGCCACGTTCGACTCGAGCGAGCTCGTGCGAGGTGCCACGGAGTGGTGGACGCGCCAGGCCCTCCTCGGTGTCTCGGCCGAAGACCTGCTCGCCGAGGCGATGAGGGGCCCGGCGGAGCAGCTCGTCGTGCCGGGCTTTTCCCTCGACATCAGCGAACCGGATCCGCCGGCCGCCCCGGTCCATGGCCTCTCCGGCGCACGGCTTGCCGTTGCCTTCGATGGTTCGCGCGCGGCATCCTCGGGCGTTTTCACGCCCCGCCAGGCCGCGCCGCTTCCCCTGCGACTGTAGAGCCTCTCCTTCCCGGTCGTTTCCCAAACGAATAACGGAGGAAGGAAGAGCTATGAAGCGGAGCTTTTTGTGCCGGCTTCCCGGCGGCTGGTTGTCTCTGGTCGGTTACCTGGGCGCGAGTGCTCTCGTTGCGCAGTCCCCGACACCCTCGCCGACTCCGGTGCCGACACCCTCGACCGCCGCAGCGCAGCAGATCGAGCCGGTCAACGAGGAGGTCGTCGTCTCGGCGACGAAGATGGCGCAGGGCCCGATCGACATCTCGGGCGACATCACGGTCGTGTCGGGCGATGAGTTGCGTCGCCGGGGCACGACCACGGTCGCCGAAGCGCTGGCGGACGTGGTCGGTCTCGACACCATGGACGGCTCGGACAACGGGCCGCGCCTGCCGAACATCGGTCTCTTCGGGATCAAGGAGTTTGACGCGCTGATGGTCATGGTGGACGGCGTCCCCGTGGGCGGGCCGTTCAATCCCAACCTTGCGCAGGTCCCGGTCGAGAACATCGACCACATCGAAATCACGCGCGGCCCGCAGGGCACGCTCTACGGCGTCTCCGCCTTCGCCGGCATGATCCAGATCTTCACGAAGCAGAACCACGGCACGGGCGACGTCTGGGGCAGCGCCAAAGTCGGCGGATTTGGGGCGTTCCAGCAGGGCTACGGCCAGGTCAGCGTTGGGACGCAGGTCAACAAGGACCTGACGCTGAACATCTCGGGCTGGATGCAGCAGGGCGACGGCTGGCAGCAGCGGACGGATTTCAAGCGCGACCAGCTCCTCGTCTCGGCCAACCAGACCTGGGGTCAGACGAAGCTCGGCGTGTCGGTCCTCTGGTTCCGCGACACGAACTTCTGGGGCTCGCCCACGCCCGTGGACGCGGGGGAGGTCGTGCCCGGCTTCCAGATCGACGACAACTACGCGGTGGGAGGCGCCCGGGTCGATCACCACACCATCGGGATCTTCACGAACTTCTCGACGCCGATCTCGCAGACGTTGACGTTCGAGAACGTTCTCGGTTTCACGCAGGACACCGGGGACTCGATCCGTTCTTGGACGAACTCCTACGAGGGCTCGACCGCGATGGCCGAGGGCATAGCGCTCTATCCGACGGAGACGACCGTGTATGAGGACGCGCACGTGGCCGCATCCTTCCAGGCCGCCGGCCAGCATCGGCTGATGGGAGGCGCGGCGCTGACCTGGGGGAAGACGACCGCCTACGGCCACGGCTTCGACTTCGAGCTGCAGGTCGCGCCGTTCCCCGCCGTCCCGAACTATGCGGACATTGTCTACGGCGA
The DNA here is from genome assembly GCA_041483715.1 of Thermoanaerobaculia bacterium. Taxonomy (GTDB): domain Bacteria; phylum Acidobacteriota; class Thermoanaerobaculia; order UBA5066; family Gp7-AA6; genus DAHUXD01. The sequence goes on along the minus strand of JBGPGG010000006.1, from coordinate 40,872 downwards.
CAACCGCAACTTCAAGGATGAGCGGACCTTCGTCGGTCTCTACGTCAACGACCAGTGGACGCCGGTCTGGTGGTTTACGTTGTCGGCGGGAGCGCGCTACGACATCACGTCGGAGACGCTGCACGTCTTCCAGCAGGAGATCGGCGATCCGAACGTCGACGTGGTCGACGAGGAGAGCGGCAAGGACGCCTGGTCCGGCGGGGTCTCTGGTCTGTTCCGCGTGCTGCAGAAGCCGATGGGACCCGACACCCTGAACGCGTACGTGTCCTGGAAACACAACTTCAAGCCCGCCGCACCCAATCTCTCGGAGGCGGAGTCGGCGGAGATCCTCAGGCCCGAGACGGTCCAGGGCGAGGAGGTCGGCATCAAGACCTCGTGGTTCGATAACACCCTGTCGTTCAACGTCACCGGCTACCACTACCTCTTCGACAACCTGGTGGTGAGCATCCTCGGGCCCAACAACACGCCCATCCTCACCAACGCGGGAGAGGAGCGTTTTCAGGGCGTCGAATTCGAGGTCGGCTACGTGATGCCGTTCTTGAAGGACCTGCAACTCTACGGAGGCTATGCCCACCACGACTCGCGCTTCGTGCATTTTTCGTTCGTGACGCCCGACGGCGAGTTGCGGGTCGTCGACGGCAAGCGGCTCGAGCTCGTGCCGCGCGACCTCTGGAACTTCAAGTTCGTGCTGGCGCCGGCGGAGGGCCTCGGCGGCTTCGTGGCCCTTCGTCACCAGAACGAGCGCCCGCTGAATCGGCGCAACCGGTTCTACACGCCCAGCTTCTACAGCCTCGACGCGGGGCTCTCGTTCGGCTACCGCAACTTCCTGCTCTCGGTGACGGGCCGCAATCTCACGGATTCGCGCCCCTACGCGACCGAGAGCGAGATCGGCGACAGCCAGTTCTACGTCGCGCCGCCCCGCGGCGTCTCCGCGGAGCTGACCTTCCGGTTCTAGGGTTCTCCCTTGCCCGGATCCCCTCTCCCCGGCTGCGGGGGAAGGGGGGCCGGGCGGGCCTCTGCTAATCTTCCCAGCGCGATGACCGCGTCGGCTCCTGTCTCCCACCCGCTCGACGTTCACTCCCACGCAAACCCGGATGAGGTCCGAGTGCTCCACGTCGAGCTCGATCTGGACATGCGGTTCGATCGAAAGGTCCTCGAAGGGTCGGCGACTCTGCATTTTGAAAGGGTCTGCCCGGAGGCTTCGGCGCTGCGACTGGACACGCGCGCGCTGGAGATCCGATCGGCCGAGACGACCGCGGGGGACGGCCCCTGGTCGCCTGCGAAATTCGAGGTCGGACCCGCCGACCCGATCCTGGGCTCGGCGCTCTCCGTTGCGCTGCCTCCGGGCGCCGACCGCGCGCGGGTGTCCTATGCGACCCGCCCCGGGGCCTCGGGCCTCCAGTGGCTCGAGCCGGCGCAGACGGCCGGCAAGCGCCATCCGTTCCTGTTCTCGCAATCCCAGGCCATCCACGCGCGCAGCTGGGTCCCGATCCAGGACACTCCCTCCGTGCGCCTGACGTTTGCGGCGACGATCCGCACACCCCCGGAATTGCTCGCCGTCATGGGCGCCGCCGGCAACTCGACCGGATCTCGGGGAGGAACGTACCGGTTCCATATGCCGCAGCGCATTCCCGCCTACTTGATGGCGATCGCCGCGGGGGACATTGGCTTCGCGCCGCTCGGACCGCGCAGCGGCGTCTACGCGGAGCCCTCGGTCGTCGCGGCGGCGGCGGCGGAGTTCGCCGACACGGAGAAGATGATGGAGGCGGCCGAGCGTCTCTACGGCCCCTACCGCTGGGACCGGTACGACATCCTCGTCCTGCCTCCGAGCTTCCCGTTCGGCGGGATGGAGAATCCGCGACTGACCTTCGCGACTCCAACCGTGCTCGCGGGGGACAAGAGTCTCGTCTCCCTGATCGCGCACGAGCTGGCGCACTCGTGGTCGGGCAACCTCGTCACGAACGCGACCTGGAGCGACTTCTGGCTGAACGAGGGCTTCACCACGTACATCGAGCGGCGGATCGTCGAGGAAGTGTACGGCCCGGAGACCGCGGGAATGGAAGCCGTGCTGGGGCGCCAGGACCTCGAGGACGAGCTCGTCCGTCTCGAGGACTGCGACGAGATCCTGCACATCGACCTTTCCGGCCGGGATCCCGATGAAGGGGCCACGCGGCTCCCGTATGAGAAGGGCGCGCTCTTCCTGCGCTCGCTCGAGGAGCTGTTCGGGCGCGCGCGCTTCGACCAGTTCCTGCGCGGCTACTTCGACCACTTCGCGTTCCAGAGCATCACGACCGCGGATTTCGTCTCGTACCTGCGAGAGCATCTTTTCGCCGGGGACGGGGGCAAGTCAGCCTCGATTCCCCTCGCGGAGTGGATCGAGCGGCCGGGGCTCCCGGCGGCCGCGCCCAGGCCGACTTCCGAGGCGCTCTACCGCGTCGCCGCGGCCGCGCAGGAATGGGCTGCAGGGCGCACCGGCCCGGGCCTGGAAGGGTTCCCGGCGTGGACCACCCACGAGCGTCTGCAGTTCCTGCGGCAGCTCCCGTCGCCCCTGGCGCCGCAACGGCTGGCCGAGCTGGATGAGGCCTTCGGCCTGACCAGCTCCCGCAACGCCGAGATCGCTTCTCAGTGGCTCCTCATGTCCCTGCGGGGCGACTATGGCGCCGCCGACGCCCGGCTCGAAGAGTTCCTCGTGGCGATCGGCCGGCGCAAGTTCATCAAGCCGCTCTACGAGGAGCTCGTCAAGACCGGTGGCGGCCGGGAGCGCGCTCTGGCCATCTACAAGAAGGCGCGTCCGGGCTACCATCCCATCGGAGTGGATACCGTGGACCGTATCGTGGGCTGGCAGGCATGAGCGCGGCGCTTCGCCCCGGGCAGATCCACGTCGAGAGCGCCTGTCCGCTCGATTGCCCCGACGCCTGCAGTCTCGACGTCACGGTGGCCGACGGAAGGGTCGTCGCGATCGGCGGGAGCGAGAAGAACCCGGTCACGCGCGGATACATCTGCGCCAAGGTCCGGCGATACCCGGAGCACCTGTACGGGCAGGCGCGAATCCCGCACCCGGGCATCCGCTCCGGCCGCAAGGGAGAAGGGAAATTCCGGCGGGCGTCGTGGGATGAAGCGCTCGGGCTCGTGGCGGCGCGGATGAAGGCCGTGCGCGACGGCCGCGGCGGGGAGGGGATCCTCCCGTTTTCCTACGGCGGCTCGAACGGCTATCTCTCGCAGGACACGACGGACGCGCGCCTCTTCTATCGCCTCGGCGCGTCGCGGCTTCTGAGAACGGTCTGCGCCGCTCCGTCGGGCCGCGCGGCTTCCGGGCTGTACGGGAAGATGCCGGGGATCGCCTACCAGGACTACGCCCACGCAAACCTCATCGTCGTGTGGGGCATGAATCCCTCCGTCTCTGGGATCCATCTGGTCCCGTACATCCAGGAAGCGCAGAAGCGCGGCGCCCGCCTCGTCGTTGTCGATCCGCGCCGCACGCGCCTGGCCGAGCGGGCGGACCTGCACCTCGCGCTCCACCCGGGCACGGACCTTCCGCTGGCGCTCGCGGTCATCCGCTGGCTCTTCGCGCAGGGCCGCGCCGACCGCGCGTTCCTGGCGCAGCACACGCACGGCGCGGAAGAGCTGGCCCGGCGCGCACAGCCCTGGACGCTGGAGCGCGCGGCGCGCGAGACCCGGCTGCCGGCCGCTGATATCGAAGCCTTCGCGCGGCTCTACGCCGATCTTTCCCCCGCGGCGCTGCGCTGCGGCTGGGGCCCTGAGCGAAATCGCAACGGCGGGTCCGCGATCGCGGCGATCCTCGCCCTTCCGGCGGTGGCCGGCAAGTTCGGGCTGCGGGGCGGAGGCTACACGCTGTCCAACTCGGCGGCGTGGAAGGACATCGACGGGATGGCGGCGGCGAAGGCGGAGGAGCCGGCGACGCGCGAGATCAACATGAACCGGCTCGGGACCGCACTGGCGCCCAAGGGCGAAGGCTCCGTGGATCTGCTCTTCGTCTACAACGCCAACCCGCTGATGACGATCCCGGACCAGGAGCGGGTGCGGGCCGGCCTCGAGCGGGAGGACCTCTTCACGGTCGTGTTCGATCCGGTCATGACCGACACGGCGCGCTACGCCGATGTCGTCCTTCCCGCGACGACCTTCCTCGAGAGGACGGAGATCTCCCGCGGCTACGGCGCCTTCGTGCTGCAGCAGGCCGAAGCCGTGATCCCGCCGGTGGGCGAGGCGCGGCCGAACCACGATGTCTTCGCCGAGCTGTGTCGCCGCCTGGATCTTGCGCGGCCCGGAGACCCCGAAACCGCGGAGGAGATCGCGGAGGCGGTCCTCGCGAGCAGCCGGCGGGGCGCGCATCTGCGGCGCAGCCTCGACGAGGACGGCATCGCCTTCCTCGAGGAGGGCGTCGCCCCCGTTCAGTTCGTGGACACGTTCCCGGGGACGCCGGACCGGAAGATCGACCTCGTGCCCGAGCCGCTCGACCGCGAGGCGCCGCTCGGCCTCTACGGCTACCAGCCGGAACCGGAGACGGGGCGCTATCCGCTCGCCCTGATCTCCCCGGCGACCGACCGCACGATCAGCTCGACTCTGGGCGAGCTCCACCGGGCCCCGGTGCCGGTCGCGATGCATCCCGATGACGCGGGTTCGCGCGGCATCCGCAACGGGGACCGCGTGCGCGTCTTCAACGCGCTTGGTTCGGTGCGCTGCCGCGCGCAAGTGGACGCCGGCGTGCGGGCGGGCGTGGTGTTTCTGCCCAAGGGAATCTGGAGCCACAACACCGAGAGCGGGACGACCGCGAACGCTCTTTCTCCGGACACGCTGACGGACCTCGGCGGCGGGGCGTGCTTCAACGACGCGCGCGTCGAAGTCGAGCCGGCCAGGCCGGCGTGACCGACGCGCCGGCTCCGCCCTTCGGGAAGGCAGCCGCCGACATCGCGGCCGAGCGGACGTCGAACAAGGGCCGCCTTCGGCTCGCCCTGCTCCTGACGATCGGAGTACTCGCCCTCGAGGTGGCGGGCGGGCTTCTCGCGGGGAGCCTCGCGCTGCTCGCGGACGCCGCGCACATGTTCACCGACGTCGCGGCGCTCACGCTGGCGTGGGCGGGCCTCGCGCTCGGGGAACGCGCGCCGACCGGCCGGCACACGTTCGGACTCGGGCGCGCCGAAGTGCTCGCGGCCTTCGTGAACGCCGAGCTTCTCCTCGTTGCCTCGCTCGCGATTCTCTGGGAGTCCTGGCAACGCTTCCGTGCGCCGGGACCGATTCACACGGACCTGATGCTCGGAGTGGCCGCGGTCGGGCTCGCCGTCAACGTGGTCGCCGCGCGGCTACTGCACGCGGGACGGCGGGGGAGCCTCGGCGTCCGCGCGGCGTACCTCGAGGTCCTGACCGACGCCCTCGCCTCTGTCGCGGTGATCGTCGCCGCGATCGTGATGGCGCGGACCGGCTGGTACGGAATCGATGCCGTGCTTTCGGCGGCCATCGCGCTCGTCATCCTTCCGCGGGGATTCGGGATCCTGCGCGAGGCGGCCCACATCCTGCTCGAGGGGGCGCCGGCGGACATCGACATTCCGCGGCTGCGCGATGCGATCCTCGGGGTCGCCGGCGTCGAAGCGATCCACGACGTCCACTTCTGGACCCTGACCTCGGGGCAGCATTCGGCCAGTGTCCACATCCGCGCCGTCGCCCGGAGCGCACGCGGCGAGGTACTGCGCGGCGTCCAGCGCGTGCTGCGGGAAGACGCCGGGGTGGATCACGCCACGATTCAGATCGAGCAGGGCGACGAAACGATCTGCCACATCGAGCCTGAACACACTTGAGCGGCCAGGCTCCCGCCGCCCGATAGAGGAGGATCCATGCCGCAAACGCCCCACATGGAGCAGCACTTCACGGCGAGCGATTCCGTCCGCGACGTCGTCATCGGGATGTCCGACGGGCTCACTGTCCCCTTCGCCCTCGCGGCGGGCCTTTCCGGCGCGGTGGCCTCGACCGGCATCATCGTAACGGCCGGCCTCGCCGAGCTCGCCGCCGGCGCGATCGCGATGGGCCTCGGGGGCTATCTTGCGGGCCGGAGCGACGCCGAGCACTACGTGAGCGAGCGCGAGCGCGAGCATCGGGAGGTCCGGGAGAAGCCGGGGGTCGAGGCGAACGAGGTCGGCGACATTTTTCGCGGCTATGGGCTCTCGGACGACGAGGTCGCGCCGATCCTGCGCGCCTTCGAGAAGCACCCGCAGGAGTGGATCGACTTCATGATGCGTTTCGAGCTCGGCCTCGAGAAACCCGACCCCGGCCGCGCGCTGCGCAGCGCGCTCACGATCGGCGGCGCATACGCGGTGGGAGGCCTCATTCCGCTTGGGCCCTATATCCTGCTCGAGGAGGCGGCGAGCGCGCTGTCCGTCTCGATCGCGCTCACGCTCGCGGCGCTCGCGGTCTTCGGCTTCGTCAAGGGGCGCTTCACCGGGGCCAGGCCCTGGAAGAGCGCCCTGCAGACCACGCTCATCGGCAGCGTCGCGGCGGCGGCGGCGTTCGCGATCGCGCGGGCCGTTGGCTAGATTGCCGGTATGGACGAGAGCGTGTTCCGGCCGGCCGCGTGGACGGCTCCTTCGAGGGCGAGGAGGCGTTCCGGTCGAGGCTCGACGACGGCCCGTCGCTATGCCGAAAGCCTGACACTGCATGAAAACCGTCGGCATGGAACGGGCGGAGGCGTAGCATGCCGGTCGATGCGGGAGGAACGATGAAGTTTCTTTCGGGGATGTTCTTCGGATTCGCAGTCCTGTTGGCCGGCGGCGCGGCAGTCGCCTGGGCCGGCCTCTTCAACACGGCGGCGACGGTGCCGGCGGGGAAGCTCGAGCGCAGGATCGCGCAGTTCGCGCTCGACCGGTCGGTCCAGCGGCGGGCGCCAAAGACCGGCAACCCTTTGAAGCCGGATCCGGAAGTGCTGCGTGGCGGCCGGGCCCATTACAAGGCGATGTGCGTGAGCTGCCACGGGGCGCCGGGCGTGGATGCGTCGGAGGCCGGCGACGGCCTGAATCCGCCCGCGCCGGACCTGACGCTCGGCCGAGTGCAGAAGCGCACGGACGGCGAGCTCTTCTGGCTCGTGCAGAACGGCGTCCGCATGACGGGAATGCCCGCCTTCGGCCCGACGCACAAGGACGAGGAGATCTGGAAGATCGTGGCCTTCGTGCGCCGGCTTCCGGCGCTCTCGCCGGAAGAGGAGCGGGAGCTCAAGGGCGAGGGCGGGAAAGACTGATTCCGGCTTCGATCCCCGCACGAACGACGTCCCCCACCGACACGCCGCCGCGGTAGTTCCCGAGAAAGTGCAGGCCGGGCCAGCGGGCTTCCGCTCCGGCGAGCTCGGCGATGCGTTGCTCGTGGCCCCGCTCGTACTGCGGGATCGCGTGGCGCAAGCGGGTCACGAGGAGGGCGCGGCCGGCTCCACGCACGAGGCCCTGTGATGCGAGGTCGCGGGCGGCCAGCTCGGTCAGCTCGTGGTCGGAGAGCTTGATGGCGCCGGGGTCCCGAGCGCCCGCCATGAAGACCGTCATCAGGGCCTGGCCGGCGGGGGCGCGCCCGGGGAATAGGCTCGAGCTCCAGACGGCGCCGAGGATGCGCCGGCCCGGCCCGTTGCAGACGAGATGGCCGAAGCCTTCGAGGGGGCGCGGGAGGGCGCTCTCCGGCCAGGCCAGATGGAGCACCGCGACAGGCGGGTGGGGGATGCCGGCCAGGGCGCTTGCCGCTTCGGGCGCAAAGCCCGCGACGAGCTCGGCTGCCTTCGGAGCTGGAACCGCAAGGACGACCCGGTCCGCGTCGAGCTCCCCGGCGCCCGTACGGACCGTCCAGCCGTCGGCCCGAGGCGATATGGACTGGACGGCCGTTTCCGCCTGGAACCGGCTTCCGAGCTTCGAGGCCAGCGCGCGCGGGAGCGTCTCGAGGCCTTCGCGAAAGGAGAGCAGTCCCTTGGGCGCGGCCGAGCCGGACCGCTTCGAGCGGCTCGAGGCGAGGATTGCGCCGAAGAGGCTCCCGTGGTCGCGCTCCGCGCGGGTGAGGATCGGGAAGGCCGCCGAGACGGAGATCTTCCCGGCGTTCCCGGCGAAGATGCCCGCGACGAAAGGCTCGACGAGCCGGTCGGCGACCTCCGGCCCGAGACGGCGCGCCACGAAGTCGCGAACGCTCTCGTCGGAAACGGGTGCGGCCCGCCGAAACGGTTCGCCGAGGAGCCGCAGTTTCGCTCCGGTGGAGAGGAGTCGCGTTGAAAGGAGCTGCCCGGGCGACATCGGAACCGCGTGCAGCTCGCCCTCGAAGTCCACGTATCGTTTCGCGCGACTGTCTGCGCGGAGGACCTCGCCGTCGAGGCCGAGCGTTTCGATGAGGCGCGAGAGCTCCGGGGTCGGCCGGACGGTGTTCGGCCCGGTCTCGAGGAGGAAGCCCTCCCTCTTCTCGCTGCGCACGACGCCACCCGGGCGGTCGGAGCTCTCGAGAACGAGGACGTCGGCTCCGGCGTTCGACAGCGCCCACGCCGCAGCGAGCCCGGAGAGGCCCGCGCCCACGACAACGGTCGGCGGGTTCATGGGTCCCAGAAGGGCTGGACCGATCGCGCCAGATCCTCCAGCGCGCGCAGAAAGGTCGGTCGGTCGTTGAGTCCCGGAGTCCTGCGGAAGTGCGCGATGCCGGCCTCCCGCGCCTGCCCGGCGAAGAGCTGGTCGATCTCCTGCAGGGTCTCGACATGATCGGTGACGAAAGCAATCGGCACGACGAGGACCTGGCGCTCGCGCCGGCGACCGAGCTCTGCGAGGACCGCGGAGGTGGGAGGCCCGAGCCACTCGATGGGCCCGAGTTTCGACTGGTACGCGAGCGTCGAGGCCCCCGCCCAGCCGAGCCGCTCGAGGATGGCGCGCACGCTCGCCTCGACCTCGCTGGCGTAGGGGTCGCCCTCTTTCGTGACGAGCTTCTTCGGGATCGAGTGCGCCGAGAAGACGAGGTGGATCGCCTCGGGACGGGGATCTGGAAACTGCGCGACCTGTTCGCGGACGCCCTCGGCGTGCGCGTCCACGAAGAGCGGGTGTGTCGGGAATGAGCCGAGTTCGTGGAGAGAGGCTCCGGGGGCGAACTTGTGTACGGCCGCGCAACTGCGCTCGAGGGCCCCCTTCGTGGTCGTCAGCGAGTAATGCGGGTAGAGCGGAAAGGCGAGGAACCGGTCGACGCCTTCCGCGGCAAGCTCGCGGACGACGTCTTCGACGACCGGCGCGGAGCACGTCATGGCAGTGCGGACAACGGCGTCTCGGCCGTCCGCACGCAAGAGGGCTTCCGTGCCGGCCGCCTGCTGCTCCGTCAGCCTCCGGATGGGGGAGCCGCCTCCGATCGAGGCGTAGAGCGCGCGGGAGGCTTTCTTGCGGGCGAGCGCGATGGCGGTCGCGATCGCCTTGCGCAGAAGGGCGGGGCGGACGCGGATGACGTCCGGGTCGGAGAAGAGCCGGTAGAGGAAGGCGGGAACGTCCTCGAGCGTCTCGGGGCCCCCGAGCTGCAGGAAGAGAATCGCGCGCCGGGTCACAATGTCTTCGAGAAAACGGGCTTGTCCGGGCTCGCCTCCAGATACGCATCGAACGGCATCGCGAGGTTGCGCAGGAAGACGCGGCCGAGCGGCGTGGCGCGAATCTCGCCCGAGGTCAGCTCCACGAGACCGTCCTCGGCGCAGGGGGCGAGGCGCGCGATCGCCGGAGCGAACAGGTCGTCGAACACGATGCCGAAGCGCTGCTCGATTTCCTTCTTGACGACGATGCCGTGGCAGAGCAGGTTCCCGATGACTGCGCGCCGCAGTTCGTCGTCGGCGGAAAGGTGCACGCCGCGGAACGTGGCGGCGCCCGAGTCGCCGATCGCCTGCCGGTAGCCGGCGAGCTCGCGGCGATTCTGGACGTAGTAGCCGCCGACCGAGCCGATCGCGCTCATGCCGAAACCCAGGAGGTCGGTCCCTGCCTTCGTCGTGTAGCCCTGGAAGTTGCGGTGGAGGGTCCGGTTGCGGCGCGCCCGCGCAAGCTCGTCGTCGGCGCGCGCGAAGTGGTCCATGCCGATGTACTCGAAGCCGGCGGCCGTGAAGCGTTCGAGGGCCGTGCGAAAAATCGCGAACTTCGTCGCCTCGTCCGGCAGGTGCGGCAGGAGGACGTTCTGGTGCTTCTTCATCCACGGGACGTTGGCGTACGAGTAGACGGCAAGCCGGTCCGGGGCGATCTCGAGCACGCGGTCGATCGTCGCGGAGAAGCTTTCCGGCGTCTGGTGGGGCAGGCCGAAGATGAGATCGAAGTTGATGCTCGGAAAGCCGACGGCGCGGGCGTCCTCGACGAGGCGCCGCGTGGCCTCGTAGGGCTGGATGCGGTTGATGGCCGTCTGGACGCGCGGGTCGAAGTCCTGCACGCCCATGCTCAAGCGGTTGAAGCCGAGGCGGGCGAGGGTTTCGAGGTGTTCGCGCGTCGTCACCCGTGGGTCGATCTCGACGCCGAGCTCGGCGTCCGCCGCGAGGCGGAACCGGTCGAAGATGCGCCGGCCGAGCTTCTCGAGCAGCGCGGGCGGGAAGTACGTCGGCGTCCCGCCGCCCCAGTGCAGCTGAACGACCTCACGGCTGCTGCCGGCCCGGTCAGCCACCCAGTCGATCTCGCGCTCGAGGCTCTCGAGGTACCGGTTCTCGGGAGCGTGGTCGGTCCCTGTGATGACGACCGTGCACGCGCAGAAGAAACAGAGGCGTTCGCAGAAGGGCAGGTGGAAATAGAGGGAGAGGGGCGCCGGGGACGCGGCGGCGGCCGCTCCGGTCAGGATGCGTTCGTAGTCTCCCGCGCCGTAGTTCTGCCTCCAGACCGGGGCCGTGGGGTAGGAGGTGTAGCGGGGCCCCTGGACGTTGTAGCGGGAGAGCAGCTCGAGCGAGACGTCCGAGGGATTCATCGGGCGATCGGTTCGGAGGCCTCGACGGCGGGAACGAGCGGCGTGCGCGCGGCGGCGAAGAATGCGTCGACGCAGTCGAGCCGCGCTCCAGGCAGAATCCCGTGGCCGAGATTGACGACGTGGGCGGACCCGCCGGTCTTCGCGATCATCGCGCGCGTGCGGCGGCCGACCTCTTCGGGCGTTCCCGAGAGGAGCGCGGGATCGAGGTTGCCCTGGAGCGGCATGCCGGGCAGCCGCCGGCGCGCGTCGGCGAGCGACACGCGCCAGTCGATCGAGAGGACGTCGGCTCCGGACGAGGCCATGGCCTCGAGCAGGTGCCCGCACCCGTTGATGTACAGGACGACGGGCGCGGGCGTGTCGGTGCGGCGGATCCCGGCGATCGCCCGCGCCATGGCGGGCAGCGCCCACTCGCGGTAGTCCTCGAGCGTGAGCTCTCCGGCCCACGTGTCGAAGAGCTGCACGGCGCGGGCGCCGGAGGCGATCTGGAAGGAGAGGACGTCGGCGGCCACGTCGGCGAGAAGTTCGAGCAGCCGCCGCAGCGTCTCCCGGTCGCGGGACATCATCTCCTTGATCACCGCGAAGCTGCGCGATCCTCCGCCCTCCACGAGGTACGAAGCGAGGGTCCAGGGGGCGCCGCAGAAGCCGAGGACCGCGGCGTTGTCGCCGACCTCGGCGGCAAGGCGTCTCAAGATGTCCCCCGTGAAGCCGATCGTCGCGGCGGGATCGAAGCGGGAGAGCCTCGCGACGTCGGAGGAAGACCGGACCGGCTCGGGCAGGGAGGGTCCGCCGTCGCCGAACTCGACGCGCACCCCCATCGCCGCCGCGGGCACGAGGATGTCGGAGAAGAAGATGACGCCGTCCGGCGCGAAGCGGCGGAAGGGCTGGAGCGACACCTCGGCGGCGAGGTCCACGGAACGGCAGAGCTCGAGGAAGGAGACCTTCTCGCGCACCGCGCGGTACTCCGGAAGATAGCGGCCGGCCTGCCGCATCATCCAGACAGGCGGCCGGTCCACCTGCCGCCCGGCGCAGGCGGCGAGGAGGCGCGCGGCCGAAGGGGTGCCCGGGGAGGTCATCCGAGCAGTTGCCGCAGCACGTACGGCAGGATCCCCCCATGCCGGTAGTACTCCGTTTCGATCGCGGTGTCGATGCGCACGCGCAGCGCGAAGCGCGTCACGGTCCCGTCGCCGCGGCGGATCGCGAGCGGCGTCTCCTGGCGGGGCGCGAGGCCGAGGGCAAGTCCCTCGAGCTCGAACGTCTCGGTCCCGTCGAGGCCGAGCGAGGCCGCGTTGGTCCCCTCGGGAAACTGCAACGGGAGGACGCCCATGCCGACGAGGTTCGAGCGGTGGATGCGCTCGTAGCTCTGCGCCACGACCGCGCGCACGCCGAGCAGGCGCGTGCCCTTGGCCGCCCAGTCGCGCGAGCTGCCGGTTCCGTACTCCTGGCCGGCAAAGATTACGAGCGGCACGCCCTCCTTCAGGTAGCGCATCGCGGCGTCATAGATCCACATCTGTTCGCCGTCGGGCTGGTGCCGCGTGACGCCGCCCTCCACCCCGGGGACCATGAGGTTCTTGATGCGCACGTTGGCGAAGGTCCCGCGCGTCATGACGCGGTCGTTGCCGCGCCGCGAGCCGTAGCTGTTGAAGTCGGCCGGCGCGACGCCGAGCGACTGGAGGTAGACGCCGGCCGGCGAGCTCGCCTTGATCGCTCCCGCCGGGCTGATGTGATCGGTCGTGATCGAGTCGCCGAAGATCGCGAGGGCTCGCGCACCGCGAATGTCGGAGAGGGGAGCCGGTTTTAGCCCGAAGCCCTCGAAGAACGGCGGTTGCTGGATGTAGGTGGATGCCGCGTCCCAGGCGTACACCGTGCCCGTCGCCGACGGGATTTCCTTCCAGAGGGGGTTGGCGGCTGCGAGGTCCGCGTACAGGCGACGGTAGGTCGCCGCGTCCACCGAAGCGAGGAGCGCCTTCTCCACCTCGTTCGTCGTCGGCCAGACGTCCCGGAGGAAAACGTGCTTTCCGTCGAGGTCGGTGCCGAGCGGCTCGGAAGTGAGGTCGATGTCGGCGCGGCCCGCGAGCGCGAAGGCGACGACGAGCGGCGGGCTCATCAGGAAGTTGGCCTTGATGTTCTGGTGGATGCGGGCCTCGAAGTTGCGGTTGCCCGAGAGCACGGCGGCCGTCACGAGGTCGTGCTTCGTGATCGTCTCCTCGATGCCGGAGTCGAGCGGGCCGGAGTTGCCGATGCAGGTCGTGCAGCCGTAGCCCACGAGGTGAAAGCCCAGCCGGTCGAGGTAAGGCTGCAGGCCGGTCTTCGCGAGGTATTCGGTCACCACGCGCGAGCCGGGGGCGAGCGACGCCTTGACCCGGGGATCGACCGAAAGCCCGCGTTCCACCGCCTTCTTGGCGAGCAGGCCCGCGGCGAGCATCACGCTCGGGTTGGAAGTGTTGGTACAGGAGGTGATGGCCGCGATGAGCACGTCGCCGTGGCCCACCTCGACGTTCACCGTGGAAGGGGCGCCAACGACGTCGCGGTCGGGCGTGGGATGGTCGTTGGCCATCTCGCCCTCGGTCCACGCGTTCGTGTTGCGCGCCCGCGAGGCGGCCGCGTCCACCGGGGCCTGGCTTCCGCCTCCGGAAAACGGGTGGCCGAGCTTCGCCGGGAATCGCTGCGCGAGCGACGCGGCGTCCTTCCCGTAGCCGTTCTCGGCAACGGGCCGTGACAGCAGGTCGCGGAAGCGGCCCTTCAACTCGGGCAGCGGGATCCGGTCCTGCGGACGCTTCGGGCCCGAGACGCTCGGCTGCACGGTCGCGAGGTCGAGCTCGATCTGCTCCGTGTAGTCGCAGTCCCCCTTGCGCGGCATGCCGAAGAGGCCCTGGGCGGTGTAGTAGTTGCGAAAGGTGTCGACGTGCTCGCGGCTGCGGCCGGTCGCGAGCAGGTACCGGCAGGACTCCTCGTCCACCGGGAAGAAGCCCATCGTCGCGCCGTACTCGGGCGCCATGTTGGCCACGGTGGCCCGGTCGGTGACCGGCAGCGACGCCCCGCCGTCGCCGAAGAACTCGACGAACTTGCCGACGACCTTCGCGCGGCGCAGCATCTCCGTCACGGTGAGGACGAGGTCGGTCGCGGTGACGCCCTCGGAAAGCCGCCCGGTCAGATGGACGCCCACGACGTCGGGCGTCAGGAAGTACACGGGCTGGCCGAGCATCCCGGCCTCGGCCTCGATCCCGCCCACCCCCCAGCCGACGATCCCGAGGCCGTTGATCATCGTCGTGTGCGAATCGGTCCCGACGAGCGAGTCCGGGTAGTACACGCCGTCCTTCGACAGGACGCCCTGCGCGAGGTACTCGAGGTTGACCTGGTGGACGATGCCGATCCCGGGCGGGACGACCTCGAAGCCCTGGAATGCCTGCATGCCCCACTTCAGGAATTCGTAGCGCGCGCGGTTGCGCTGAAACTCGATGCGCATGTTCGCGGCGAGCGCGTCCGGCGTGGACCACTCGTCGACCTGGACGGAGTGGTCGACAACGAGCGCGACCGGAACGAGGGGCTCGATCAGCTTCGGGTCCGCGCCGAGTCCGGTGACGGCCGACCGCATGGCGGCCAGGTCCACCAGCAGCGGCACCCCGGTGAAGTCCTGCAGGATGATGCGGGCGACGACGAAGGGGACTTCGGCCGTCCGCTCCACCTTCGGCTGCCAGGCGGCGAGTGCGCGGACGTCGTCCTCCTTCACGCGCTGGCCGTCGCAGTTGCGCAGCAGCGACTCGAGGACGATGCGGATCGAAACGGGCAGGCGGCGAATGCCCGGGGCGCCATCGCGTTCGAGCTCCGGGAGCGAGTACAGCGAGCCGGTGCCCCCCGAGCCGAGCGGGAAGCTCTGTCTGGTGCCTTCGAATCCTCTCATCGCGGCTATCGTATTACGCGCGCCCCCGGCTGATAAACTGTCGTCTGCCAATGCCTTTACACCTGCTCGGCTGGTTGGCGGTCGCTCTTTACCTCGGCGCGGAGGCGCTCGCGATCGTGTCGCTCGTGGCGCCCCGCGGCACTCTCGGGAAACTGACGCCGCTGCTCGTCGCGGGCGGCCTTGCGCTCCACTTTGCGGACCTGATGCATCGGGCGCGCGCCCTCGGCTCGGTGCCCTACCGGACGCTCGGCGGTTCGGTCTCTCTCTTCGGATGGATGCTCGGAATCGCCTTTCTCGTCCTGCTCGCCCGCCACCGCGAGCGCGCGATCGGTCCGTTTCTCATCCCGTTCGTCGTGCTCACGACCGCCGCGGGGCTCCTGCTGCCGGACTCCGGCGCGGCCCCCGCGGAGGGGGCGCGGGGTTCGCTGTTCGCCTTGCACGTCACGCTGGCGATCCTGGCGTACGCGGCCTTCACCTTTTCGTTCGTCCTCGCGATCCTGTACCTCGTCCAGAGCCGGCAGCTGCGCCGGCGCCGGACCGGGATCCTGTTAGCGAGGCTACCGGCGCTGGAGGTCATCGGGCGAATGAACCGGACGAGCGTCTCGGTGGGGCTCGCCGTCCTGACGCTCTCCCTGGCTCTCGGATTGGTGCGGGCAGAGCAGGCGTGGTCGACGCTTCACGATCCGAAGATCGCCTGGGCCTTTCTGACGCTCGTCATCTACGGGTTTCTTCTCTGGATGGACCGGCGGGGCTGGGAAGGCCCCCGGGTCGCGCTCCTGTCGATCCTCGGCTTCGGCGTCATGCTCTTCTCGTACACGATCGTGAACATGTATTTCAGCCGGGAGCACAGCTTCCGATGACCGGCGCGGGCGAAGCACGTCTTCTTCTGCTCGGCTGGAACTTCCGGACCGCGGCCCTCTCGGTGCGGGAACGGGTCGCGTTTTCCGCGGAGGAGGTGCCCGAGGTGCTCGACCGCATCCGCGGAGCGGGCTTGGTGAGCGAGGGCGTCATCGTCTCGACCTGCAACCGCAGCGAGATCTACGGGGTCTCGAACGGCGCCGGCACGAACGAAGAGCTGACGCGCCTGATCTCGGAATGGCGGGGGCTCGACGTGCGCGAGGCAACGGCGGGGAGCTTCCACCGGGAGGGGGCCGAGGCGGCGCGCCATCTCTTCCGGGTGGCGGCGGGTCTCGACTCGATGGCCCTCGGCGAGAGCGAGGTGCTCGGCCAGGTGCGGACGGCGTTGCGGCTGGCGCGGGAGGCGGGGGCGACCCGCTCGGTGCTGCACCGCATGTTCGAGAGCGCCGTGGCGGCGGGCAAGCGCGTGCGCACCGAGACCGAGATCGCGCGCCATCCGCTGTCGATCCCTTCGATCGGCTTCGAGCTCGCCACGAAAGTGTTCGGCGAAATTGCCGAGCGGTCCATCCTGGTGCTCGGCGCGGGCGCGGCCGGGACGATGTTCGCCGAGCATGCCCGCGCCGCCGGCGTCGGGGAGGTGCGGATTGCCAACCGCAGCCCGGAGCGCGCCGAGGAGCTGGCCAACCGCATCGGCGGGCGGGCGGTTGAGTGGAACCGGCTCGCCCGCGCGCTGCCCGAGGCGGACGTCGTCGTTGGGACGACGTCGAGCCCTGAGCCGGTGGTGCGCCGCAGGGACGTCGAGGCGGCGATGCGGGAGCGGCGGGGCCGCCCCATGTTTTTCCTCGACCTGGCCATGCCGCGCGACTTCGAGGCGGGGGTGGGCGACATCTACAACGTGTACGCCTACGGCCTCGACGATCTGAAAGAGGTCGCCGAGGAGAACCGTGTCCGACGGAGCCGGGAAGTGCCGCGCGCCGAGGCGATTCTCGAGGAGGAGCTCGCGCGATTCCTGGCCTGGTTCGGCAATCTCGCCGTGGTGCCCACGTTGAACGACCTCCAGGCGCGCCTCGCCGCGCTGCGCGACGCAGAGCTCGCCCGTGTCCCGCTGTCCGACCGCGAGCGGTTCCGGGAGTTCGCGGACGCGATCGCGGGCAAGCTCCTCCACCAGCCGATGCGGCGCCTCAAGGCCGAGCAGGACGCCTCGCGCAAGCTCGACCGCGTCGAGGCCGTCCGGCACCTCTTCGACCTGGACGAATGAGGCTGCGGCTCGGCGCGAGGGGTAGCGCGCTGTCTATGGCCCAGGCGACGCTCATCCAGCAGGCCCTCGGCGGCGAGGCCGCGGTCGAGGTGCTGACGATCCGGACGACGGGCGACCGCCTGTTGGCCGCCGGGGCGCCGATCGGCTGGAAGGGCGATTTCACGAAGGAGCTCGACGAGGCGCTGCTGGACGGGCGGATCGACCTCGCGGTGCACAGCATGAAAGACGTTCCGTCGGCGATCCCGCAGGGCCTGGCTCTCGCGGCCGTGCCCGCCCGGGAGGATCCGCGCGACGCGCTGGTCTCGCACCCGCGTCGGTCCTTCGAGGAGCTGCCGCCCGGCGCGCGAATCGGCACGTCGAGCCCCCGCCGTAAGGCGCAGCTGCGCGCAGCCCGTCCGGACCTCGAGATCCTCGAGGCCCGCGGCAACGTCGACACGCGGATCCGCCGCATGCAGGAAGGCCGGTTCGAGGCCCTGGTGCTCGCGCGGGCGGGCCTCGCGCGCCTCGGCCGCCTCGAAGAGATCGCGGAAGTGTTTTCCGAGAGCGTGCTCCTTCCGGCCGTCGGCCAGGGGGCGCTGGCGATCATGACCCGGGCCGAAGGCGAGCAACTGCAGGCGATCGCGCGCAAACTCGACCACGCGTCTTCCCATCGCGAGATCCTGGCCGAGCGCGCGTTCCTTGCGGCGCTCGAGGCGGGTTGCCGCGCGCCGGTGGCGGGGCGCGCCCGGGTCGAGGGCGAGGTTCTCTCGTTGACGGGGGCGGTCTTTTCGGTCGATGGCCGCATGGTCCTGCGCGGTGAGCGCGCGGGAGCGTCGGCCGAGGCCGTCTCGCTCGGCCGCGCCCTTGCACAGGACCTGCTCGCGCGCGGCGCCGCGAGTCTCATCTCGGAAGCCAGGGTGTGACGGCCCCGCGCGTCCTCGTCGTCCGCTCCGGGTCCGGTCCCTTCGCTGCCGCCGCGGTTTCGGGTCGGGTGGAAATCGTCGAGCGAGTCAGCCACGCGATCGAGCCCGTGGAGGTCGCAGAGCGGGAGGTACCCGCCCGCGTCGACTTTGCCGTCTTCAGCAGCCGCGTCGCCGTCAACCGCGTGCTGGGCGTTCCGGGGTCGCCGCTGTTTCGTTGCATCGCGGGCGCGGGCCAGGTGTTCGCGGTGGGACGTGCCACGGAGGCGGCGCTTCGGGTCCGGGGAGTCGTCGGTGCGGTCGCGGGCGGCGGATCCGCCGAGGCCCTTCTCGCGGCGTTGCCCGAGCGGCTGGACGGGCAAACCGTGCTCTTTCCCTGCGGCGCCGACGCCCTGCCCCAGCTTTTCGAGGGGCTGCGCGCCCGGGGAGCCCGCGTGATTCCGATCGTGGTGTATCGAAAGGTCCCGAATCCAGCGGACCCGTCGCTCGAGCGGGAGATTCTGGAGAGGCCGTTCGCGGCGTTCTGCGCGACGGCGCCGTCCGCCGCGCAGTGGCTCTTCGACGGCGTGGGGCCGGCAGGGCAGGAGCGCCTGCGCGCAACGCCGGCGGTCGTGCTCGGAGCGGCGACGCTGCGGTGGCTGGCCGCTCGCGGCGTCGCGCGCATCGAAGTCGCCGCCGAGGCGCGCTTCCCGGCGGCTGCGCATCTGCTCGAAGCGCTTGCCACGGGCGGGGCGGGGCAATAGGCTGCGGCCCCGATGTCTTCTTTCCCGACGACGCGACTGCGGCGGCTGCGGCGCACGCCGGCCCTCCGGGGCCTCGTTCGCGAGACGCGTCTTTCCGCAGAGCAGTTCGTGGCGCCCATCTTCGTCCGGCATGGAAAGGGGCTGCGCGAAGCGATCCCGTCCCTGCCCGGCGTGCACCGGCTCTCGCCCGACGAGGCCGTGGCCGAAGCACAGGGCCTTCTCGCGGTGGGCGTTTCCGCCGTCATCCTGTTCGGGATCCCCGAGCGCAAGGACGAGACCGGCAGCGAGGCCTGGGACGAGGGCGGGGCCGTGCAGGAGACCGTGCGGCTCCTGAAGCGTTCAGCGCCGGGCGCCGCGGTCATGACCGACGTCTGTCTCGACGAATACACCACGCACGGGCATTGCGGCGTGCTGCGTGATGGCGAGGTCGACAACGACGCGACGCTGCCGCTGCTCGCGAAGGCCGCGCTCTCGCACGTGCGTGCGGGCGCCGACGTCGTCGCCCCTTCCGACATGATGGACGGGCGCGTGGGAACGATTCGGCGCGCGCTCGACGAGGCGGGCTTCTCCGCGGCGGCGATCCTGGCGTATTCCGCGAAGACCGCGTCCGCGTTCTACGGTCCTTTTCGCGAGGCTGCGGGCTCGGCGCCGAAGTTCGGAGACCGACGCAGCTATCAGATGGATCCCGGGAACGCCCGAGAGGCGATGCGGGAGATCGCGCTCGATCTCGAGGAGGGGGCGGACGCCGTGATGGTCAAGCCGGCGCTGGCCTATCTCGACGTGATCCGGGAAGCCCGGGAGCGCTTCGACGCGCCGATCGCGGCCTACAACGTGTCGGGCGAGTACGCGATGGTCAAGGCCGCGGCCGCGAACGGCTGGATCGACGAGAGGCGCTCCGTGCTCGAGATCCTGACGGGGATCGTGCGGGCGGGCGCGGACTTCGTCCTGACGTACCACGCCGGGGATGCGGCGCGCTGGCTGAAGGAAGGTTCTTAGTCCGTGGTTCGGGGTCCCTGGTCGAAGAGTTGAAGAGATGAGCAAGCCCCGCCGAGCCCGGGACCAGGAACCAGGGACCAGAAACTCGTCCCGCCTTTTCCGCCGCGCAAAGAAGGTCATGCCCGGCGGCGTGAGCTCGCCGGTGCGCTCGTTTGCCTCGGTGGGAGGAGAGCCCTTCTTCGTCGCGTCCGCGCGGGGGTCGCGCGTGCGCGACGCCGACGGGCGCTGGTACATCGACTTCGTGATGTCCTACGGGCCGCACCTCTTCGGCCACATCCCGGGATTCGTGCGCCGGGCGCTCGATCGCGCGTCGCGCCGGGGGACATCGTACGGCGCGCCGACGGAGCTCGAGGTGCGCCTGGCCGAGCGTGTCGTCAAGATGGTCCCCTCGATCGAGATGGTGCGCTTCGTCAACTCGGGCACCGAGGCGACGATGAGCGCCATCCGTCTCGCGCGGGGAGCGACCGGCCGAAAGCGCATCATCAAGGTCGAGGGGGGCTACCACGGCCACGCGGATTCCTTCCTCGTCGCGGCGGGCTCGGGCCTCGCGACGCTCGGAATCGCGGGCAGCCCCGGTGTTCCCGAGGAGCTCGCGGCCCTGACGACGGTCGTGCCGTACAACGATCTCGGGGCGCTCGATGCCGCGTTCGCGAGATTCCCGGGAGAGGTCGCCGCGTTCATCCTCGAGCCCCTGGCCGCCAACATGGGGCTGGTTGCGCCCGTGGACGGCTACCTCCGGGCCGCGCGCGAGCTGGCCAGTCGCCACGGAGCTCTGCTCATTTTCGACGAAGTCATCTCCGGGTTTCGGGTCGCCGCGGGAGGAGCCCAGGAAGTCTACGGCGTCGTCCCGGACCTCACCACGCTCGGAAAGATTCTCGGGGGAGGTCTTCCCGTCGGCGCCTACGGAGGGCGGCGCGATCTCATGGAGAAGATGGCTCCCTCGGGCAGCGTCTACCAGGCGGGCACGCTGTCGGGGAACCCGCTCGCGATGTCGGCGGGCATCGCGATGCTCGACGAGATCGCGCGTCGTTCCCCTTACGCGGTGCTGGAGCAGAAAGGCGCGATGCTCGAGTCCCTGCTGCGGACGGAGATCGAGCGGCGAGACCTCTCGACCGCCGTCTGCCTGGAGCGCGCCGGTTCGCTGCTGACGCTCTTCTTCGCGCCGGGGCCAATGCGCGGCTTCGCGGACGTCCAGCGCTCCGACACGAAGCGGTACGCCGCGTTCTTCCACGGCATGCGGGAGCGCGGAGTCTTCCTTCCCCCCGCGCAATTCGAGGCCTGGTTCCTCTCGACCGTCCACTCGGACGCGGAGATCCGCCGGACGGCCCGGATGGCCGGCGACAGCATGGCCTTGGCCGAAGCCTCAAGCTAGGCGCACCCGGGGATCTCTGGTAGCCTCTCGCAGCCCGCCATGAGTCGAGAAGCCGCAGTGACGACGGCGCCCGGTACGGCGCCGGACAGGCATCCGCGCGGGCTCTACGTCCTCTTCGCCACGGAGATGTGGGAGCGCTTCAGCTTCTACACGATGCTGGCGCTCTTCACGCTCTACCTTCAGGACAAGTCGGAAGGGTTCGGTTGGACAGACGCGCAGGCCACCACGCTCCGGGCCAACTACCTGCTCTTCGTGTTTTTCAGCCCGCTGATCGGCGGCTGGCTCGCCGACCGAAAGCTCGGCTACCGCCGGGCCGTGATGATCGGCGGCTGCTTCTTCGTCGCCGGGCACATTCTGCTCGCGGTCCGGTCGGTGGCGGTCATGTACGCCGCCCTGGCGTGCCTCGTGATCGGGAACGGACTCTTCAAGCCGAACGTCTCGACGATCGTGGGGAACCTGTACCCGCGCGGGAGTCACCTTCGCGACCGGGCGTACAACATCTTCTACATGGGCATCAACCTGGGCGCGACGCTCGGCCCGATCATCGTGGAGTTCGTGCGGCGCTGGTACGGGTTCCACGCGGCCTTCGCCGTCGCGGCCGTGGGGATGGTCATCTCGGTCCTCACGCTCGTGGTGTTCCGAAAGGACGTCGAGCCGGGCGACCGCTCGGCTGCCCGCGATGCGGCCGAGGCTGCGGAGGCCCCTTCGGCGATCGACGCCGTGCCCGAGCGCAAGCGCATCCTCGCATTGCTGGTGATCTATCTGATCTCGATCGTGTTCTGGATGCTCTTCTTCCAGAATGGCTCGACGCTCACATACTGGGCCAACGACAACACCAACTGGAGTTTTTCGGGGGTGATCTCGAACGCCATCGAGCCCTTCTTCGTCATCGCCTTCACGGTGCCGCTCGTACTGCTCTGGAAGTCGCTGGACCGCCGGGGTAGGGAGCCGGCCACGACGACGAAGATCGTGATCGGCATGTTCCTGATGGCCGCCGCGTACTACGTGATGGCGTTTGCGGGCAGGGCCGGCGGGGACACGGGCAAGGTGTCGCCCTGGTGGCTCGTTGGTTGCTACGCGCTCATGGGGCTGGCAGAAATAACGCTCTCCCCGATGGCCCTCTCCCTTGTGTCGAAGGTGGCGCCCCGGCGCCACCGCGCCCTGATGATGGGTCTCTGGTTCGTGGCGACGGGCATCGGTGGCAAGCTGACGCAGATTGGCGTCTATTGGACGCAATGGAAGCACTCCACCTTTTTCACCGTGCTCGGCACGTTGTCGCTCGCGACGGCCCTCCTGCTCGTCGTCGTGCTCAAGCCCCTCAAGCGGGCGATGCCGGGCGTCTGACGAAGTAAGACGGGCCGGGGGCGGGGTCAGCCGGCCTTCGGCAGGCCCGAGACGAAAGCCGTGTCGTTGCGCCAGATCGTCTCTTCGCGCCGCGGGCCGGTCGAGATGAATACGGCAGGCACTCCGATCGCATCCTCGAGCGCGCGCACGTAGCGCTTCGCCGCGCCGGGGAGCTGCTCGTAGCGCGTGGCGCCCGTCGTCGTGGCCTTCCAGCCGGGGAAGCGCTCGTACACGGGCTCGAGCCGCGCGATGTCCTCGGCGAGCGCCGGCAGGTCGCAGACGGGGTTCCCGTCGAGGCGATAGCCGAGACAGATCGGGATCTCCTCGAGCTCGTCGAGGCAGTCGAGCTTGGTGATCGCGACGGCCTCGGCGCCGGAGAGCTCGACGGCCGTCCGAGCGACCACGGCGTCGAACCAGCCGGTACGCCGCGGGCGGCCGGTCGAGGTCCCGTATTCGTTGCCGCGCTTGCGGAGGAACTCGCCCGTGGCGTCGTCGAGCTCGGTGGGAAAGGGACCCGACCCCACGCGCGTCGTATACGCCTTCAGCACCAGCAGGCTTGCATCGAGCGACCGCGGGGCGATCGCGAGCCCCGTTGCCACCGCGGCCGACGTGCAGTGCGAGGACGTCACGAAGGGATACGTGCCCGACGAGAGGTCGAGCATCGCGCCATGGGCGCCCTCGGCCAGCAGCGTCGCCCCGGCCTTCAACCGGTCGCGCAGGTACCGGCCCGTGTCGGTCACGTGCGGCCGGACGCGCGCGGCCGCGGCGCCAAGCATCGAGAGCACCTGCTCGACCGAAGGGACGTTCTTTTCACCGAGCACCGCAAGCAGAGCGCCCGTCTCGGCGTGGATCGCCTCGACGCGCGCTGCGAGCGTTTGAGGGCGAAAGAGCTCCGCCACGCGAACGCCCCTGCGGGCGGCGACGGACTCGTAGGCCGGGCCGATGCCGCGAAGCGTGGTTCCGATCTTTGCGTCTCCGGCCGCGCGCTCCCGCGCCGCGTCGAGCAGGCGGTGGTAGGGGAGGATCACGGCGGCGCGGTCGGAGAGAAGGAGATTGTCGCCGATCGCCACCCCGGCGGCGGTGACCCCGTCGATCTCCGCCAGCAGCGCCTCGAGTTCCACGACGACGCCGGGGCCGATGATGCTCGTGCGCCCGCGCACGACGCCGGCGGGCAGCAGGTGCAGGGCGAAGTGCTGGTTGCCGAACTTGACGGTGTGTCCGGCGTTGTGCCCGCCGTGGTACCGGGCGACGATGTCGAAGCGATCGGCGAGCAGGTCGACGACCTTGCCCTTGCCTTCATCCCCCCACTGTCCGCCCAGGACGGCCACAACTTTCACGATCGCGCTCCTCAGGTGTCCTTCCGAAAAACAGCGCAGGCTAACACAAAGCACAGAGCACAGAACACAAAGCACAGAGCGGCCGTTGCGCGGGACGCGCCGGGCTTAGAATCCCGAGCGCATGAAGACCATGCGATTGACCGGCAGCGCCCTTCGGCTCGGAGACGTGGTCGCGGCGGCGCGGCGGGAATCCCGCGCGGCGCTGGCGCCCTCCGCGCGGCGAGCGATGGCCGCTTCGCGGCGTGTCGTGGACCGGGCGATCCGGTCCGGAGCCACGGTCTATGGGGTGACGACCGGCTTCGGAAAGTTCGCCGACGTCGCGATCCCGATCGGCGACATCGAAGAGTTGCAGCGCAACCTGATCCGCAGCCACGCCGCCGGCGTCGGGGCTCCGCTCGGGCCGGCCGCAGTCCGGGCCATGATGGTCCTGCGGGCGAACGCGCTGGCGCGGGGCAACTCCGGCATCCGCGTGGCGACGGTCGAGACGCTGCTCGCGATGCTCGCGGCCGACATCCTTCCGGTCATCCCCTGCCAGGGCTCCGTGGGAGCGTCGGGGGACCTCGCGCCGCTGTCCCACCTTGCCCTCGCTCTGATGGGGGAGGGCAGCGTTCAGGTGCGGGCACGCACGCAGCCGGCGGCCCGCGCGCTTCGCCGGGCAGGGATCCGGCCCGTGGTGCTCGGCGCGAAGGAGGGCCTCGCGCTCATCAACGGCGTGCAGATGTCGGTGGCCGTCGGCGCCCTTGCGCTCGCCCGCGCGATGGAGCTCTGCCGCGTCGCCGACCTCATCGGCGCCGCCTCGGTGGACGCCTCCCGCGGCTCCGACGCGGCGTTCGACCCGCGGATCATGGCCGCGCGCCCGCACCCCGGGGCGGCGGCGGCCGCAAAGAACCTCCGCGCTCTGTTGAAGGGCAGCGCGATCCGCGAGTCGCACCGGGGCTGCGGAAGGGTGCAGGACAATTACGCGCTGCGGTGCATGCCCCAGGTGCACGGCGCGGCCCGGGACGCCTTCGACCACGCGCGCGCGGTGCTCGAGCGCGAGATGAACAGCTCGACCGACAACCCGCTCGTCTTCGCGGCGCGCGGGGACATTCTCTCCGGCGGAAACTTCCACGGAGCGCCGGTGGGCCTCGTGCTCGACTACGCGGCGGTGGCCGCGACCGACCTCGCATCCATCTCCGAGCGCCGGATCGAGAAGCTCGTGAACCCGGCGCTGTCGGAGCTGCCGGCGTTTCTCGTCCGCGAGGGTGGCCTGCACTCCGGCTTCATGATGGCGCACGTCACCGCCGCGGCGCTCGTGTCCGAGTGCAAGGTGCTCGCGCATCCCGCGTCGGTGGATTCGATCCCGACCTCGGCCGCGAAGGAAGACCACGTGTCGATGTCGGCGATCGCGGCGCGCAAGTTCGCCTCGATCGTCGAAAACCTAGAGCGCGTCCTCGCGATCGAAGCCCTCGCGGCGTTTCAGGCGATGGAGTTCCTGCGTCCGCTGTCCTCTTCGGCGCCGATCGAGCGCGTGCGCGGCGAGTTCCGCCGGGTCGTTCGGCCCTGGAACCGGGACCGCGAAATGCACTTGGACCTCGAGAAGGCGCGGCTCTTCCTCGGAGGCGGCGCGATGGCGCGCGCGATCGCGGGTCTCGCCTGAGCCATGCCCGGCCGCGCGACCCATATAATCGGCCCATGAGCGCCAGCGTTCTGTCGCCATCCCGCACCATCCGCGCCGCCCGGGGAAGCGAGTTGCGCTGCCTCGGCTGGGCGCAGGAAGCGGCCCTCCGGATGCTCGAGAACAATCTCGATCCGGACAACGCGGAAAAACCCGCGGAGCTGATCGTCTACGGCGGGACCGGGCGCGCGGCGAGAAACTGGGAGTGCTACGACTCGATCGTGGCGACGCTCAAGCGCCTGAAGGCGAACGAGACGATGCTCGTGCAGTCCGGAAAGGCCGTGGGTGTGTTCGAGACCCACGAAGACGCTCCGCGCGTGCTCATCTCCAACTCGATGCTCGTCCCCGCCTGGGCGACGGGCGACGAGTTCCGCCGTCTCGAGGGCCTGGGCCTGACGATGTACGGGCAGATGACGGCCGGCTCCTGGATCTACATCGGGAGCCAGGGAATCGTGCAGGGAACCTTCGAGACGTTCGCGGCGGCCGGACAGAAGGAGTTCGGCAGCGATCTCTCGGGGCGCCTCGTCGTGACCGCGGGCCTCGGTGGGATGGGCGGAGCGCAGCCGCTGGCCGCGACGATGAACGGGGCCGTGGCGCTCGTGGCGGATGTGGACGCACAGCGCATCGAGAAGAGGCTGCGCACGCGATACCTCGACGAGAAGGAGACCAATCTCGACCGCGCGATCGAGCGGGCGCTCGAGGCGAAGGCCGCCCGCCGGGCCGTGTCGATCGGCGTCGAAGTCAACGCCGTGGACCTGCTCGAGAGGCTGATCGAGAAGGGGATCGTTCCCGATCTCGTGACGGACCAGACCTCGGCGCACGACGAGCTCCACGGCTACGTGCCGCGCGGGGACGGCCTGGCCGAGCTCGAGCGCCTGCGGGAGGAGGACCCGGCGCGGTACATCGAGCGGTCGTACCAGACGATGGCGGACCACATGCGGGCGCTCCTCGAGCTCCAGCGGCGGGGCGCGACCGTCTTCGACTACGGAAACAATCTGCGCGGCCAGGCGCTGAAGGCGGGCGTCGCGGACGCCTTCCGGGTCGGCGGCTTCGTGCCGCTCTACATCCGCCCGCTCTTCTGCGAGGGCAAGGGGCCTTTCCGCTGGGCCGCGCTCTCCGGGGACGCGGAGGACATCCGCGTGACCGATCGGGCGTTGCTCGAGCTCTTCCCGCACGACGCCGGACTGGCCCGCTGGATCACGCTGGCGCAAGAGCGCATCGCATTCCAGGGACTTCCGGCGCGGATCTGCTGGCTCGGCTACGGTGAGCGGCACCGAGCGGGCCTTCTCTTCAACGAGCTCGTCCGGAGCGGGAAGGTCAAGGCCCCGATCGTGATCGGCCGCGACCACCTGGACTCGGGTTCGGTCGCTTCGCCCAACCGGGAGACCGAAGGCATGCGCGACGGCTCGGACGCGATCGCCGACTGGCCGATCCTGAACGCGCTGCTGAACACGGCCGCCGGCGCGACGTGGGTCTCGCTCCATCACGGGGGCGGCGTCGGGATCGGATATTCGATCCATGCCGGGATGGTGGTGGTCGCCGACGGCACGGACACGGCGGCGCGGCGCTTGCGCCGCGTGCTGACGACCGACCCGGGTACGGGAGTGATGCGCCATGCCGACGCCGGGTATCCGGAGGCGATCCGGACGGCGCGCGAGCGGGGAGTGGACCTGCCTTTTCTCGGGTAGCCGGCGAGAGGGCTGACATTGCAACGCCGGGCGCTCTCCGCCGCCGCTCTCATCGCCGGCCTCGCCGCGCTCTTCTGGCTCGATGGCTGGTACCGGCTCCCGAGTTTGGCGGCGCCATCTCCCGTGCCGCCTTCCTCGATCGGGCAGGCGCTCCGGGATGTCACGGATGACCTCGCCCGGCGCGCCGCGGTCCTCGCGTCCAATGCCGAGGTCGCGCGGTCGCTCGAGGGGGGCGGCATCGCGGTGCACAGGCAGGCGCTCTTCGTCGCCGCCCGCGAGGCGATGGCCGGCGCCGCACCGGGAAGCTGGATCGCCCTGGCGGACCCGGCAGGAAACGTCCTCGCGTGGTGGGGCGAGGCGCCATCGCGCATGCCCGCGGCGCCGAAAGCGGGAGCGCTCGCGGCGCGGTGGTCGGCGACGCAGCTCGCGCTCTCGCACTGGCGCGTCGCTGGGAGCGAGGCGTTTTCCGGCATCGTATGCGTCGCGCGGCTTCTTCCCGTGCAATCGCCCGACTTTGGCCGCGCACTCGGCCTCGGCGAAGCGGCCTCGATGTGGGAGCCCGCCGCTGCGGCTGCCGGCCTGCAAGTCCTGTTGACGGATGCGAGCGGAGCGCCGCTCGTCGGCGCGCGCTCGGCCGGGTCCGGGATGCCCGCGGGTGCGCGGGCGCGGGGCCTCGCGCTGGCGGCGATTCTCCTGCTCGCGCTGCCGCTCGCCGCCTCGCGGCCACGCTGGATCGGGGCGGGGCTCGCGCTCGCGTTCTCGGCCGCGGCCGCGTGGGCCCACCCGGAAGGCCGTTTCCTGGCCTCGCCCGACCCGTGGATCCTCGCGCTCGGGCCACTCCTGTTGCCGTGGGGGCTGAGCCTGCTCCGGTCGACAGGGCGGACCGGCAATCCGGCCCGCTTGCTCGCGGGCTACGCGCTGCTTGGTGCCGGGATCGCCGGGGCGCGCCGCGCCTCCGTTCCCGATCTCGGCTCGGGTTTCTCGCTCGCGAGCGCGGAGTTCTTCCAGCTCGTGGCCCTGACGGCGCTCTTTGGCGCGGCGCTCTCGATCGGGGCGGCCGCCCGGGGACCGCACGCGCGTCGCGGCGCGACCGGTCTGGCGATCTTCGTGACGGCCTCTTCCTTCATCCTCGGGCTGGCGCTCATCTCGGCGTGGCCCCTCTTTCCGATCTGTGTCGCCGCGGCCGGCGTGGTGGCCTATGAGCTATGGCGGCGTTCGATTGCCGGCTCGCCGGCGCCCGGGCCTCTCGGCCCCTTCCGACTGACCGCCGCTGCGGCACTGTTGCTCGTTCTGGTCGCGGCGCCCTGCTACGGGCATGACCGCGCGGCAGCCGCGTTCCGGACGGCGTCGGCAATCCGGCTGCCCGATCCCCGCCGGATGTCCGCGGGGGCTGTCGTCGCCGTGCTCCGCGCCGTCGATCGCGTGGAGCGCTTCAATCTCGCGACGGACCTGCCCGCGCCGCTTCCGGAGGTCGATCTTTCGGATCTCGCGTACCGCCTGTGGCGGGAAGGGGAGGAGCAGGCGCGGTCCTCGACGCTCATCGCGTACGAAGTCTTCGACGACACGGGCCAGCTGCGCAGCCGATTCTCCTTGATCCCCGAGGTCGACCTCGCGGGATCCGGCGACGAGGATGCGGTCTTGATCGAGCGCCATCGCGTGGCGGTCGTCCGGCGGCGCGCGGTCCTGTTGGACGGTTCGGCCCGATGGGGCCGCGTCATGGTGTCGGTTGCGGACTGGCCGAGCTGGGATCCCTTGCCGCCCCGGCTAGAGGTGTACCGGCGGCTGGTCGGAGGAGAAGCGTCCGCGGTGCAGACGCCGCGGCCTGTCCTCACCCTTTACGGGTCCGATGGCTCCCGGCGCGACGAAGGGCCGGAACTGCCCGCCGGGCTGCTCGAGACGGCGAGCGCCTCCGGGCGGCCGCAGCCGGTCCGGCTCCGCTTTCGAGGCGAGGAGCTGCGGGGCGAGGTCCGCCTGCTGAAGGACGGGTTCCAGCTCGTCACCATTCCGGGCCCGGATTTTCTGCAGCGGATTCTCGCCGCGACCCAGCTGGTCGCTCCGGCGGCCGTTCTGTACGTCGCCGGCTGGCTCGTCGTTGCCTGGCGGCTCGTGACGAGCGGGCGGCCCCTGCGCCAGCTCGCGCCGAGGGGCAGTCGAACGTTTCGCGGCCGGTTGGTCGCGCTCTTCGTGCTTTCCGTGATGGTGCCGCTCGGCACGCTGACGGTCTTTCTCCGATCGTCGATCGCGACGCGCTCCCGCCGCGAAACGATCGATCACGGGCGCGCCGCCCTCGAGACAGCGCGGCGCGTTTTGGACGATTACCTCCCCTCTGCCGCCGCCGCCCTCGGCCGCCTCGGCCTGCTCGACGACACGCTCCTGTCGTGGCTGGCCAATGCCGTCGGCTACGACCTGGCGGTGTATTCGCCCGAGGCGAGGCTCGTCGCCACCTCGCGCCGGGACCTGTTCGCGGCCGGGCTGCTGCCCGAGCGGGTCCCGGGCGCGACCTACGTGGCGATTGGGCTCGGAGCGGCGCGGGAGCGCGCGGACACGCTCCTGATCGCGGGAAGCCGCTTCGAGGAGATCACGACGGAGCTCTCCTCGGTTCCGGGCATTCCGGGAGTCCGCAGCCCCGTCCTGCTGTCGCTCCTCCTGCTGCCGCAGCAGCGCATCGCGGAGGCGGAGGCCGGCCAGCTGACGGCGGCGGTCTCAGCCTTCAGCCTGCTCGTCTTTCTCATCTCGGCGGCCATCGCTGGGCGCCTGGCCGTGCGGGTGGCGAAACCGGTGGCCGATCTGGTCGAGGGCACCCGCGCGGTGGCCCGCGGGGACTTTGCGCCCCGACTGGCCGAGCCGCCCGACGAGGAGCTGCGCGAGCTCGTGCGGGCTTTTCTTTTCATGTCGCGCAGCTTGAAGGATCAGACGGAAGCCCTTTCGCGCGAGAAAGAGCGGCTGGCGACGCTGCTCTCCCGATTGACGGCGGGCGTCGTCGCGTACCGGGAAGACGGGGGAGTGGTCCTCGCCAATCCGGCCGCGGCGCTCCTCGGCGGCGGGAGCGCCGACGGGCGGACACTCGAGGCGGTGTTCCCGGGCGAGGCGATGCAGGGCGTGCGGCGGGCGCTCGAACGCGCGGGCTCCGAGGAGGTGTCCGAGGAGCTCGAGCCGCGAGCGGGCGAGCGGTGGCGCGTCGTGACCGTTCCCCTCCCGCTCGGCGGCGCCGGAACGCGGATGGCGGTGATCGAGGACGTGTCCGACCTCGTGCGCTCGAACCGGCTGGCCGCGTGGGCGGAGATGGCACGGATCATCGCCCACGAGATCAAGAACCCGTTGACTCCCATCCGTCTGTCGGTCGAACATCTACGGGAAGTGTGGAAGCGCGGGTCGCCCGGGTTCGACCGCGTGCTCGAGGAGTGCGTGCAGAACGTCTTGCGCCAGACCGAGGCCCTGAAGCATTCGGCCGCCGAATTCTCGGACTATGCCCGCCTGCCGCGGCCGGAGATGGTCCCGACGGATGTCGGCGCGCTCTTGCGCGAGGAGGCGGCGGCGTACTCGGGCGCGCCGGGTATCCGGTTCGAAGTCGAAGCGCCGCCGGGGCTGCTGGCTCTCGGAGACGCGCGGTTGCTCGCGCGCGTGCTGGCAAACCTGATCGGCAATTCGGTGGATGCCCTGTCGGGCGGGGGCGCGATCCGGATCGCGGCGCGCCGCGGCGGCGAAAAGATCGAGCTCGTGGTCGAGGATGACGGACCCGGCGTGGCCCCGGAAATCCTTCCGCGCCTGTTCGACCCCTACTTCTCGGCCAAGAGCGGCGGGACGGGCCTTGGGCTGGCGATCGCGAAGAAGATCGTCGAGGAGCACGGCGGCGCCATCGCCGCCGCGAACCGGGTCGGCGGCGGCTTCCGCGTGCGCTTCGATCTGCCCGCGGCTGTCGAGCCGGGAGCGCCTTCATGAAGCGCCGGGCGTTGACGCTGGTCGCCGCGCTCGCGGCCGCGGCATTTGCCGGGGGCTGTCGCAAGGCCCCCGCGCCCGTCCGCGCCGCAGGGGCCGCTCGACAGGCCCCGAAGGGCGACGTCATCTGGCTCATGGACCCGGCCGGGCCGGGCGAGCCGGGACTCGAGCAGCAACTCGAGCGCCTCGGGGCGGCGGCCCTCTTTCTGCCCGCCGGACGGGTGGAGCTCGATTCCGGGCGCTGGATGCTGCGCCTCGATGCCCCGCCCGCTCATCGCCTCGAGCGGACTCCGGTCGTCCTGGTGCTGCGGGCCGGGGAGGCCCTCACCGGCGCCTTCAGCGGTCCGAATGCTCCGGATACCGTCGCCATCGCCGCTTCGGTGGGCCCGGTCCTCGCTGAGGCGGCGCGCGCGGGGGCTTACGGCCGCGTGATCGGGGTGCACCTCGACTTTGGCTTCGGTCCCGCCGGCGCGGGGCGCTACGCGCAGCTCGTGGAGGCTCTCCGGAAGAGCGTTCCCGGAGCTTTTCTCTCCATCTCCGTGCGCGCGCTGCCGCGAACCGACGGCGAGCGCAAGCAGGTCGAGCCCCTCTTCGCCTCGGCCGACGCCCTGGTCGCGTTCGTGTTCGGCGCGGGGCCCCGGGTGGATCCCGTCGCCATGGACGCCGCGCGGCGGCCGTGGTGGGCGGCCTACGATACGAGGGCTGCGGGCGTGCTCGTCGGACCAAACGGGGAGGCGCGGGGGGATGTGCCCGCACGCTTTCTCGACGCGCTCTCCGGCAATCCCCGCGTCGAATTCGAGCACGACCTGTCCGCCAACGACGCGAGCGTCACCGCATTCACGCTGACGATGCGCGGTCCGGTCCGGCTCGACGGCGTGGCGCTCGACGTCGGGGACCGGATCTCTTTTCGCCTCCCGTCGATCAACGAGATGCTGTTCCAGCTCGGCTCGAACCTCGCCGGAAAGCGATTTGTACTCGGGCGCGCGATCCTCTTCGATGGGGCGTCGGAGGCCGACCGCGTCTTTTCGCTCGCCGCGTTCGAGGATGTACTGCTCGGCAGATCGCTCGCGCCCGTGCTCGAAGGAAGCGTGCGGCCGGCCGGGCGCAATGCCGTCACGGTGGAGCTCATCAACCGGTCGCACCAGGCGACCGTCGTGTCGCGGGTCGCCAACTGGATCGAAGTGGATCTGTCGCCGGCGCGTCCCGCCGACGTGCAGCTCGGCGGCTTCGACCGCTACGAGGTGTACGACGCCGGCGAGCGGCCCGTCAGTCCCGGGCGGGCAACGCGCGTGCGGTTGTTCGAGACGCTCATCGCGCCGATGGAGGCGGTCACGCCCGCACGGATCGTCGTGCGGGGCTCGCTGCCGGCGGGCTGCTGCCGGTTCCGCCTGCACGCGAGCGCCGCGTCCGGTCCCGAGATCACGACGGACTGGAGCGCGCCGCCCCCGACGCCCACCCCGGCCCCCAGGAAGGCGGCTAGCCGGAAGACGAAGTAGCGGCGTCCTTTCGCCGGAAGAGCCCGAGGAGCTTTCCGACGGGGCCCGAGCCCACGAAGACGAGGGCCAGCGACACGAGCGCGAGCTCGGGCCGCAGCGCGACGAGCACGAAGAAGAGCGCGATCGCCGGCAGGATCCAGCCCGGGCGCCGGCGCTTCAAATCGAGGTCCTTGAACGACCGGTAGCGGACCGTCGAGATCATCAGATACGAGAGGACGATCGTGAGCGCGAGGAGGCCTCCCATCCACACGCGCGACACCAGGCGCTCCGGCGTGGCCAGCACGATCGTCGCAACGGAGCCGGCCGCCGCGGGGATCGGGAGCCCGACGAAGTAGCGCTTGTCCGCCACGTGTTTCTGGATGTTGAAGCGCGCCAGGCGCATGGACCCGCAGACGACGAAGAGAAACGACGCCATCCACCCGAGGCGGTGGAAGTCCGCGAGGCCCCACGAGTACGCGAGGACGGCCGGGGCGACGCCGAAGGAGACGAGGTCGGCCAGGGAGTCGTACTCCTCGCCGAATTTCGAGGTCGAGTGGGTCATTCGCGCGATGCGCCCGTCGAGGCCGTCGAGGGCGCCCGCGACGATGATGAGGACCGCAGCGATCTCGAAGGTGCCGCGGATCGAGCACCAGAGCGACAGGTACCCGCAGAACAGGTTGCCGACGGTGAAGAGCGTCGGGAGAATGAAAAGGCCGCGCGAGAGGCGCTCGCGGGAAAGCCCAGCCACTTCAGGCTCCTTTCGGCCAGCGGGCGATCGCCGTGCGTCCGGCCTTCAGCTTGGCGCCTGGCTTGACCAGGACCTCCGCGCCGTCGGGAACGAAGAGATCCACGCGGGAGCCGAACTTGATGAGCCCGATCCGTTGCCCGCGCGCGACCTCGTCGCCGAGCTTCGGGTAGAACACGATGCGGCGCGCGAGCGCCCCGGCGATCTGCTTGAACGTCACGCTGCCGGCGGCGGCCACCAGTGTGATGCGGTTCTGCTCGTTCTCGAGCGACGCCTTGTCGGAGAACGCGGCGGCCTTCAAGCCGCGCACGTAGGCGTAGTCCCCGAGTCGGCCCGAGACGGGTGCGCGGTTGACGTGGCAGTTAAAGACAGACATGAAGACAGAGAGTCGTCGCCGAGCTCCGGCCGGCGCCTCGGGCGTCTTGGCCAACGACAGCACCGTCCCGTCGGCCGGAGAAACGATGGTGTCCTCCCCGCCCTCGGGGGTCCGCTCCGGGTCCCGGAAGAATTGGAGGAGGAACAGGGTCGCGGCGCCCAAAACGGCCGCCGCCAGCTGGTGGCCGATCGCGGCGGCCACGCCCCCGGCGGCGAGTGGCGGAACGATGAAGGCCCAGCCTTCGCGGGCGATCGGGATCCTCAGCTGGGGACCTCTTCGCGGTGGTGGCGGGAAATGGCTTCCATGCGATCTTTTAACAGGAGCTTTTCTTTCTTCAGGCGTTTCTCTTCCAACTCTTCGTCCTCGGACAGTCGGGACTTGGCGGCCAGCTCGTGGAGCCGCGCCTCGTGGTGGCGGTGCTCCTCGTGCAGGCGATCGAGCTCCGGATCCGACACGGTCATCTCGCTGTTCCCAGTTTCCATCGCGTCAAACCTCCTTGAGTATTGTTGTTCGTGGAAAGGGGCGAGGCGGGTCACGGGCTAAGTCTAGTCCGGGGGGTTGGGGGGATTCAATGGGGGGCTTAAACCAGTAAGCAGTAAGCAGGGGATACGTCCTACTTGCTTGCCAGAGGGAGCACGAGCACGAGCGCGTCCTCGCCGTCCTGGTAATAGGCCCGCCGGCGGTAGGCTTCCGTGAAGGCATAGGACTGGTAGAACTCGCGGGCGGCCGCATTGGAGACGCGCACCTCGAGCGTGATCGCGGTGGACCCGGCCGACCGGGCGCGGGCGAGCGCGTCCTCGAGGAGCGAGCGGCCGTGGCCCTGCTTTCGCAGGCACAAGTCGGTCGCGATCTTGTTGATGTGGAATTCCTCGTAGAGCGCAACCGCGAAGAGGTATCCGCCGATCCGCGGCGACCCGCCGTCGTCGCGGGCAAGGACCCGGATGTAGCGGTTGGGCTCGACGAGTTCGCTCGCAAAGAACTCCCGCTTCCAGGGGATCGGGAAGCACTGCGACTCGATGCGTGCGATCTCGTCGAGGTCGAACGGGCCCGCCGGACGCAGGCGGTAGGGGGCGGCCTGCGGCTCACGGAGCGCCACGCTTCTCCTCGGCGGCGCTCGGCCGCGAGTAGATGGCGCCCGAGGCAACGGAGACAGGCCGGGGATGGCGTGATACGGCGGCGGCGAGCGCGGCGGCGACGCTGACCGTGCGCGGATCGTTCGCGCCGCCGGCAACTTCGGAGGCAAGCGCGACGAGGCGGTCCCCGGAGGCGAACCGGGCGACATCCTCCGCCCGGACGAGGGTCGCGGGGCCGAGCGAGCGCGCGCGGTCCGAGTCCAGGGCGAAGCGTTCGCAAACGAGCTCGCCCCGGCCCGCCTCGAGAACGGCGACGACGCGCGCGGGGCCGTGCGGCCGGGCGGTCTCCGCCATCGCCTCGAGCGTCGAGACGGGTTCCACGAGGATACCGAGGCCGCGGCCAAGCCCCCAGGCGGTCGCGAGGCCGACGCGCAGTCCCGTGAAAGAACCCGGGCCCGCGCAGACCGCGATCCGCGCGCACGCCGCGAGGCCGATGTTCGCCGCCGCCAGTGCGCGCCGCACCGCGGGCAGCAGATCTTCCGAGGCGCGCCGGTCCTCGGGCAGTCGCTCCTCGAACACGCGGCCGTCCGACAGCAGGGCCACGGCCGGGCGCGGGCTGGCGGCGTCGAGAGCGAGGACGTTCATCATCAGCAGGGCGGGCCGGACCAGCCGCCCGTGAGGATTATGCTAGCAGATGCGTGAGCGCAACGACCTCAAGCTCCAGCCCCCGCGTGACCCCGATGCTCCGGCAGTACTTCGAGATGAAGAGTCGCGTGCCGGACGCCATCCTGCTCTACCGCATGGGGGACTTCTACGAGATGTTCTTCGAGGACGCGAAGGAGGCGGCCCCGCTGCTCGGGATCGCGCTGACGCGCCGGAACAAGAACTCGGACATCGAGGCCCCGATGTGCGGGGTGCCGCACCAGAGTGTCGAGCACCACATCTCGAAGCTGGTCTCCGCCGGCCGGAAAGTGGCCGTCTGCGACCAGGTGGAGGACCCCCGGGCCGCGAAGGGGCTCGTGCGCCGCGACATCACGCGGGTCGTCACTCCCGGCACCGTGCTCGACGAGGAGTCCCTCGTTCCGGATGCGCCCTCCTACCTGGCCGCGCTCGCCCCCGGCGAGCCCGACTGGGGGTTGGCTTTCCTCGACCTCTCCACCGGGCGGTTCCACGCGGGCGCCATCCAGTCTTCGCAGGTGGAAGATGCCTTGGCGCTCTTCCGACCCCGGGAGATCCTGCTGCCCGAGGATTCGGGAGAACCGGGCTTTCGCGCCACGCTCTCTCGCCGCAGCGCGGCCTGGTGGCAGAACGCCCCGCGGCAGATCCCGGGATTCGAGGCCCTCGCGCTTCCCGCGCGCGCAGCGGCGTCGGCGGCGCTGGCCTACGCCCACGAGATGCGGCCGGGGGGGCTCGAGCACATCGGGCCGCCCTCGAGCCTGGAGTTCGGGTCGCGGATGGGCCTCGATCATTCCGCGATCGCCACCCTGGAGTTGTTCGAGTCTTCCGACGGAGCGCGGGAGCGCAGCCTCTTCGCGCTCATCGACCGCACTCGCACGCCGCTCGGCGCGCGTGCGCTGCGCGAGGCCCTCGCGCACCCCTCGCTCGATCGGGTCGAGATCGAGGCGCGATGGGATGCCGTCGAGGAGCTCCTGCGCTGCACGGACGTTGCCGAGGCAATGCAATCGGCGCTCGAAGAGGTCGGAGACCTCGAGAGGCGCTTTGCGCGGGTGGCCGTCGGCACGGCGGGGCCGCGCGAGGTGGCGGCCCTGGCCTCGGGGCTGAAGGCCGTGCCGTCCGTGACGGCTTCGGCTGGCGCTCTCTCGGCCGGGAGGTTCCGGTCGCTGTGTGAGGCGGTGCCCGATACGCAGGACATCATTTCCCGAATCGAGCAGACGCTCGCCCCGGATCCGCCGACGCTCGCCTCTGCGGGCGGGTTCATTCGCGACGGCGCGGACGCCGAGCTCGACACCCTGCGCGGGCTGCGGCGCGACGCACAAAGCGCGTTGCTCGCGATCGAGGCCGAGGAGCGGCGACGCAGCGGGATCGCCACGGTGAAGGTCAAGTTCAACCGCGTGTTCGGCTACTCGCTCGAGGTGAGCAACGCCCATCGCGAAAAGGTCCCGGCCGACTGGATCCGCAAGCAGTCGCTCGCCAATGCCGAGCGCTACGTGACCCCGGCGCTCAAGGACCTCGAGGAGAAGATCATCGGCGCCGAGGACCGGATCGGCGAGATCGAGACGCGGCTCTACGGGGAGTTGCTGGCGGCGCTCTCCCGCGCGGGGAACCGCGTGGCGAAGACGGCGGTAACCATCGCGCAGCTCGATCTCTTCGCCGGCCTGGCCGAGGTCGCGCGCTCGGGCCGCTGGGTCCGTCCGCGCCTCTCGGCTCTCCCGCGCCTGCGCATTCTCGGCGGCCGCCATCCGCTCGTCGAACGCCTGCGGCGAGAGGAGCCATTTATTCCGAACGACACCGACCTCTCGCCGGAGCGTCGGATCCAGCTCGTGACCGGCCCGAACATGGGAGGCAAGTCCACGTATCTGCGCCAGGTCGCGACGATCGCGCTGCTCGCGCAGGCAGGATCCTTCGTGCCGGCCGACGAGGTCGAGCTTTCCGTCATTGACCGCATCTTCACGCGCGTGGGCGCCGCCGACTATCTCTCGCGCGGCGAGTCCACGTTCATGGTCGAGATGCTCGAGTCGGCCGCCATCGTGCGGGAAGCGACGCCGCGCAGCCTCGTCATCCTGGACGAGGTCGGAAGGGGCACGTCGACCTTCGACGGGCTCTCGATCGCCTGGGCTCTGCTCGAGTACCTCCACGACACGCCCGAGAAGGCCGCGCTCGTGCTTTTCGCGACGCACTACCACGAGCTCACGGAAATCGCCCTCGTCAAGCCGGCCGTCGTGAACACGACGATGGCGGTCCGGGAGGTCGCTGGACGGCTCGTGTTTCTGCGGAAGGTGATCCCGGGGGCCGCCGACCGCAGCTACGGCATCCACGTCGCCGAGCTCGCCGGACTGCCCGCCACCGTGACCGCGCGCGCGAGAGAGGTGCTCGCCAACCTGGAGAAACAGGAACTCGACGTGCAGGGCGCGCCGATCCTCGCGCGAAAACAGGGCGAGAGCGCCGGGACCGGGCAGTTTCTGCTTTTCTCGGCCGACGAGGAGCTCGCGCTCGAGAAGCTGCGGGCGCTCGACGTCAACCAGATCACCCCGATCGCCGCCCTGTCGCTGCTGGCCGCACTCCAGCAGCGGCTCAAGGGAAAGTGAGCTCGCGACTCTTCGCCGTGGGCCTCGCCGGTCCGGCGCTCGAGCCCGCCGAGCGGGAGATTCTTGCCGCCCATCCGCCCCGGGGCGTGATCCTGTTCCGGCGAAACATCGAAGACGGCGAGCGCCTCGCGAAGCTGATCGACGAGCTGCGCGAGCTCGGGGTCCGCCACCTCTTCCTCGACCAGGAGGGCGGCCCGGTCGATCGCCTGCGCGACCTGATCGGTCCCGCCCCGTCTCTGCGCAGAGCGGTTCGCATGGCCGTGGCCCGACGCGCCGGCTCGGCGGCCGGAGCGGCGCTCGCGAGCTTCGGCTTCGACGTCAATCTCGCGCCCGTCGTGGACCGCGCGGTGGAGGGAGCGGGAGCGCTCGTCCTCGGCGAGCGCTGCGTGTCCGCACATCCGGACGAGATCATCCGCGCGGCAGGGGATTTCCTCGACGGGCTCCACAGCCAGGGCGTCGGCGGGTGCCTCAAGCATTTTCCGGGACTGGGTCGCGCCGGCCTCGACACGCACCGTTCTCTGCCGATCGTGCCCCGCGACGCTGCCGAGGAAGCGCTCGATCTCGCGCCGTTCCGCGCGCTCATGGGCCGGGCGCGGGCCATCATGATTTCTCACGCGGCCGGGCCCGACGGCGTGCCGGCGTCGCTCTCCCGCGCTCGCGCGACCGTTGTCCTGCGGGGCGGGCTTGGTTTTGGCGGCGCAGCCTTCTCCGACGACCTCGAAATGGGCGCCCTCGAGGCATTCGGCGAGATGCCCGAGCGCTGCGCCCGCGCGGCCGAAGCGGGATGCGACCTGCTCTTCGTCTGCCGACGGATCCAGACCTACCCCGCATGCGTCGAAGCGGTCGAGCGGTTGGTGCCACGATTCCGACGCGACGAGGCGACCCGCCGGCTCGACGCGTATGCCTCGCACCTCGAGGCGCTGCGCCGAGCGGCCGGGCCGCCGCTGATCACGCTCGCCGCGATCCGCGCGGAGCTGCGGGCGCTCGGGCAGGCGTAGCCGCGGCGCCCGAGGCTTACCGCTGTCCTGTAAACCAGGAGCTAGAAGGGGACGTCGTCGTCGCCGCCGCCGCCGGCCGGGGCCGGTTCGGGAGCCGCCTCCGCGACTTCGCTCGCCGGGCTCCCGGCTCCCGCCCGGACACCGTCCTCTCGCCGCGAGAGCATCACGACGTTGGAGGCCTTGATCTCCGTCTTGTAGCGCTTCTGGCCGTTCTGGTCCTCCCAGCTGCGGGTCTGAAGGCTGCCCTCGACGTAGACCATCTTCCCCTTGTGCAGGTACTCGCCGCAGATCTGGGCGAGCTTTTCCCAGGCGACGATCTCGTGCCACTCGGTGCGTTCCTGCTTCGCGCCGGACGCGTCCTTCCACGCGGTCGTCGTCGCGAGCGAGAAGCGCGCGAGCGACGTCCCCTGCGGGGTCGTGCGGATCTCCGGGTCCTTTCCGAGGTTTCCGATCAGGATGACTTTGTTGACGCTGGCCATGTGTTCGCCCTCCTTTCAGGTGCTGACACGATATTCCACTTTCCGTCGGACAGATGATGTCCGGGCGCTGCGACCGGCTAGAATCCGGCAACACATGCCCGGCCACGACATCGAGGAGGCTCGCGGGCGCCTGGTCCGCTCGGCCTCGACCATCACGCCCCTGACGCTTCTATCCCGGGTGACGGGGTACCTCCGGGACAAGGTCATCGCGATCCTCCTCGGCGCGGGCTTGCGCAGCGACGCCTTCTTCGTCGCCTTTCGCATCCCCAACATGCTGCGGGAGATCATCGGCGAGGGCGCGATGTCCTCCGCGGTGATCCCGGTCTACACGGAAGTCTCAGCCCGGCGCACCGAAGAGGAGGCCCGGGCCTTCGTCGGGCGGGTCGCGGGGACCTTCGCCCTCATCCTGACGGCGATCACGGCGCTCGGAATCCTCGCCTCGCCGTGGCTCGTCAGCCTGCTCGCAGGGCAATTCCACGCCACGCCGGGAAAGTTCGAGCTGACGGTTCTGCTCAACCGCTGGATCTTTCCCTACATCCTCCTCGTCTCGCTGGCGGCACTGTGCCAGGCCATTCTCAACGCGCACCACCGATTCGCAGCGGCTGCGGCGGCGCCGATCCTCCTGAACGTCGCGCTTATCCTTTCGGCGCTCTTCATTTCCCCGCGACTCGCGGAGCCCACGTATGGACTGGCGATCGGCGTCCTCGTCGGAGGCGTGCTGCAGATCGCGATCCAGGTGCCGCAGCTGCGCAGGCTCCGGGCCGTGGGCCGACCCGCCCTCGGGTGGCGGGACCCGGCGGTCCGCTCGGTGCTCCTCCTGATGTCGCCGCGGCTGCTCGCGTACGGGATCAACAGCGTCAACACGGTGGTCTCGACGCGCTTCGCGGCCGGTCTCGGCAACTCCAGCGTGTCTCACATGTACTACGCCAACCGCCTCAAGGAGCTCGTCCTGGGCGGTTTCGCGGTGTCGGTAGCGACGGCGGTCCTTCCGCTCCTGTCGAAACAGGCCATGGGGCCGGACCGCGAACCCTTCAAGGACAGCCTCGCGTTTGCCCTGCGGCTGATCGCCTTCGTGACGGTGCCGGCAACGGTGGGGCTCATCCTGCTCCAGATGCCGATCGTGCGCGTGCTCTTCGAGGGAGGGCGCTTCGGCGCGGCGGACACCCGCGCGACGGCAGGGGCGCTGGCGACGCTGGCGGTCGGGCTCTTTTTCTTTGCGGGAGTGAGGGTCATCGTTCCCGCTTTCTACGCGCTCAAGAACACGACGTTGCCTGTCGTTGCCGCGCTTGCCGACGCGGCGGTGTTCGTCGTCCTGTGCGCCGTTCTGACGCGGCCCCTGGGGTTGCCCGGCATCGGGCTGGCAGCCTCGGCGGCGGCCGCGGTCAACGTCGGCGTGCTGATGGTCGCGCTGCGGCGCCGCGAGGGAAGGCTCCGGGGACGCGCGATCGCGGGCTCGCTCGTGCGGATCTTGGCGGCCTCGACGGCGATGGGCGGACTCCTCTGGGCAGCCGGCCGGATCATCCCGGAGAGCGTCTACGTCGGGTGGAGAGGCGCGGG